>WFYP01000042.1 GCA_015490055.1 Nitratifractor sp. | reverse complement strand
ACTTAATATAGAGTGGATAAATATCTAAAGTGTATAGTAACACTTGACACTTTAGATAAAAGATGTTATAATTCTCCAAATTAACTTAGAAAAGGTTTTGATATGTCACTAAAAATGAAAGATTTAGTAGATAAAACAGGTGAGAGCAAATCTACTATTCTTTACTATGTAAAAGAGGGGCTTTTGCCAGAACCACAAAAGCCTAAACCAAATGTTCACCTTTATGATGACTCTTGTGTAAATATTATTAAATTTATAAAGTATTTACAAAAAAAATTTTCATATTCAATCTCCGATATTCATAAAATTTTTAAAAATAATAGATTCGATTTTGATAACTCTTTTGAATCTTTAATCCAATCTATCGAATTAATTGGTGCTGGTAGCGATAGAGAGTATAGTAAAGAGGAGTTTTTAAAATTGGCAAATATTAGCGAAAGCCAGTTAGATGACTTTATAGAAAAAGGGTATTTAGTTAAAGACAAATTTACAGATAAAGAGCTTGAGATTATAAATATTCTAAAACGAGCAACAGAGGCAAAATTAGACTTTAATTTAATAGATACATATGTAAAGTATGCGAAGGATTTAGCCATATTAGAAAACGAAGTTGGTTACGACTTGTTAAAAGATGATACAAAAGCACACAACAAACGCTATGAATTGATTTTTGATTTGATATTAAATTTAAAACCATACCTATTTAATGGATATACTGTTAAAGAGCATCAAAAAAGGATAAACAATGAAAAATCTATTTAAATTTAAAGGTTTTGGAATCTATATAGTCATTGTATTTTTAAATGCAATGACAGATTTAGGGCATAAAATAATTCTACAAAACACAATTTTTAAGGCATATAATGGAAGTGAATTAATAATTTTAACAGCTATTGTGAATGCTTTAATTCTATTGCCATTTATCTTTTTATTCTCGCCATCTGGATACATTAGCGATAAATACTCTAAAACCAAAGTTGTAAAAGTTGCAAGTGGTGCTGCGGTTGTTATTACTTTGCTAATTACTCTTAGTTATTATTTGGGTCTATTTTGGTTGGCATTTGCTCTTACATTTATTTTAGCAGCTCAGAGTGCTATATATTCACCTGCAAAATATGGACTTATTAAAGAGATGCTTGGTGCTAAAAACATAGCTAGTGGTAATGGTGTGGTTCAAGCTGTTACTGTTGTATCTATTTTGCTTGGTGCGGTAATTTACTCTATATTTTTTGAAATGTTGCTAGATGGCAGTGCCAAGACGCCTAACGAGATACTTCAACAAATCGCACCACTTGGCTTTTTATTAGTGCTTGCAAGTGCTTTAGAGTTCTTTTTAGCGACTAAATTAGAGAAGATAATACCAAATACAACAGTTAAAAAGGGCTATTTTAAACCTAAAATGTACTTTAATTTTACTTACCTTAAGATGAACCTTCGTAATATTCACGAAAGCAAAATTGTGTGGGAATCTATTATTGGGCTTAGTGTTCTTTGGGGAATTTCGCAAGTTGTAGTGGCAATTTTTGGGGAGTATTTAAAAAGCTCACTTGGTATAACAAACACTGTAGTTGCACAAGGTTTGCTAACACTTAGCGGTTTAGGTATTGTTGTTGGTTCAATATTTGCTGCTAGAGTTAGTAAAAACTTTATAGAGATAGGCATAATCCCAATAGGGGCATTGGGTGTTGCGGTAACGCTTTTTACTATTCCTACCGTTAAAGATTTAAATATTTTAGGGGTACTACTATTTGCATTTGGTTTTTGTGCAGGGCTTATAATGGTTCCTCTAAATTCACTTATACAGTTTTTTACACCGAACAAAGAGTTGGGGACTGTTTTAGCTGGTAATAACTTTATGCAAAATATTGTTATGTTCCTATTTTTAGTTGTAACAGCACTATTTGGCTATTTTAAACTCTCTTCAGTAACACTATTTTACTTAATTGCTGTTGTTGCATTGATGGCATTTATATATACACTTTTAACAATGCCACAATCTCTTGTTCGATATATTGTAAGAATGCTTGTAAGAATGCGTTATAAAATAGATGTTTACGGTATCGAAAATTTAGATAGTCAAAGAGGTATATTACTGCTAGGAAACCATATTTCATTTTTGGATTGGGCAATATTGCAAATGGCATATTCTCGTCAAATTCGTTTTGTAATCGAGAGAGAATATTATAATAAATGGTACTTAAAACCATTTTTGAAATTTGCACAAACTATACCAATATCTAGCAGAGCAAGTAAAGGTGCTTTAAAAGCTGTTAGCGATGCTTTAAATAGTGGGCAAATTGTTGCACTATTTCCAGAAGGACACTTAAGTAGAAATGGGCATTTAGATACATTTAAAAATGGTTTCGAGCGAGCTACAGCAGATGTAGATAGTAAAAATGCAGTGATAGTGCCATTTTATCTAAGAGGATTATGGGAAGATAACTTTTCTTATGCGTCTAAAAAGCTTAAGAGAAATAATAAGAAAGATATATCGGTTAGTTTTGGAAAACCGATGCCAATTAACTCAAAAGCTAACGAAGTTAAAAAAGCAGTTTTTGACTTATCTATCGATGCTTGGCAAGAGTACTCTAAGAAATTACCAACTATTGCAGATGCTTGGATAGAGAATTTAAGCGAAAATCCAAATAAGCTAGCAGTTGCAGACTCTACAGGTGTAGAGCTAAGTAAAACTCGCTTTGCAACGGCGGTATTTTTGTTTAATAAAAAGTTAAAGCCAATGCTTAAAGATGAGCAAAATATTGGGCTTATTTTACCAACTACAGCAGCTGGTGCTATTGCAAATATGGCAGTTTTAACGCTTGGTAAAACCATAGTAAATTTAAACTACTCTAGCGGAGAGGCTAGCTTAAAGCACGCTATAAATTTAGCGGAGATTAAGAGTGTCGTTACCTCTAAGCAATTTTTGGCGAAGTTAAAGTCTAAAGGTTTTGATTTAAGTAGCATTTTAGAGAGTGTAAATGTTATCTATTTAGAAGATATAAAAAAAACAATATCTAAAGCAGAAGGCTTAAAGACATTAATAACAGTTAAAACAGCTCCAATTTGGGCACTAAAAGCTATGTATATTGCACCTAAAAAGATAGATGATACTGCTGCAATTTTATACTCTAGTGGTAGCGAAGGCACACCAAAAGGGATAGAGCTAACTCATCAAAATATTATGGGTAATATTAAACAAATTGCAACACTAATTAATGCAAGCGATGATGATGTTATTCTTGGAACATTGCCAATTTTTCACTCTTTTGGGCTGACTGTAACAACACTTACGCCACTTGTAGAAGATATAACAGTAGCTTGCCATCCAGACCCAACAGATGGGCTTGGGGTTGCAAAATTATGTGCAAAATACAGTGGTAATTATATGTTTGGAACAGCAACTTTTTATGGGTTGTATATAAGAAATCGTAAAATTCATCCTGCGATGTTTAAGAGTTTAAAATTAGTAGTTGCCGGGGCTGAGAAGTTACCTAAAAAGGTTGGCAAAGAGTTTAAAAAACGCTTTGGGCATACAATTTACGAAGGGTATGGTGCAACCGAGACAACGCCAGTTGCGGCAATTAATATACCAGATATTGTAATGGTAGATGACAATTACAGAATACAGTTAGGCAAAAAAGAGGGAACCGTAGGCTTGCCAGTACCTGGAAGTAGCTTTAAAATTGTAAACCCTGATAGCTTTGAAGAGTTAGCCGTTGGCGAAGATGGAATGATACTAATTGGCGGAACGCAAATAATGAAAGGCTACTTAAAAGACCCTGAAAAGACTGCCCAAGTTATAGTAGAGTTGGATAATCGCAAATGGTATGTAACAGGCGATAAAGGGCATATAGACGAAGATGGCTTCTTAAGCATTGTAGATAGATACAGCCGTTTTGCAAAAATTGGTGGCGAGATGATAAGCTTAGGCTTAGTAGAGGGTGAAATTATGAAGCTGATAGATGAAAATAGTGGTATCTCTTTAACAGCTATACCAGATGAAAGAAGAGGCGAAAAGTTAGTGCTGTTATTAGAGGGCGAAGTAGAGATAGAGGAGTTAAAAGCCAAGATAAAAGAGCTAGGACTAAACCCACTATTTGTACCAAGCCTATACTTTAAAGTAGATACTCTTCCAAAACTAGGAAGCGGAAAAGCCGACTTTAAAGGTGCTAAAAAGATGGCACTAGAGTTAGCAGTAAAATAAAGGTATATTATGGAATTAATACTTGTTATTTTCGTACTGTTAGCGATTTCTAACTATGTAAAAATAGGCTCACTTGAGAAAAAGATAGAGCAACTAAAAGATGAGCTTTTGTACCAAAGTAGCAAATGGGACAAAGGGCATACTCTTCAAAATGATAGTGCCAAGTTTGCTGAAAGCAAAACTTTAGAAGCAAATCAAGAAGAAGAGCAAGTTCAGGAGAATTCAGAGAGTTATCAAGAGGAGCATCAAGTTGATATTGCTAAGTATAAACCTATTAAAATAGATGTAATTGATGAATATAAAAGTTATAATATAGATGCTCAAGAGGTAGAGCCAAAAGCTTCTAGTAGCTTCTTATCTAGCTTATTTAGTATGGATAATATTTTGGTAAAATTAGGGGCAGTTGTTCTCTTTTTTGGCTTAGCTTTCTTGGCAAAATACGCGATAGAACACTCGTTCATTAGCATAAAGTTAAGAATGCTTGGGCTTATTGCAGTAGGCTTAGGGCTGGGCTTTGTGGGCTTTAAGGTGCGAGATAAAAATAGAGTTTACGCTATGATAATGCAGGGCTTGGGAGTTGCTGTAATTTACCTGACAATATTTAGTGCTAGCAAGTTTTATGGGCTTTTGTCTTTGCAGAGTGCATTTGGGCTTATGCTGTTGGTTGTAGTTGCTGGCTCACTATTGGCACTTAAGCAAAACTCACTAGAACTTGCACTATTTTCGGCAGTTGGTGGCTTTTTGGTGCCAATTTTAACAAGCGATGGAAGCAATAGGCATATTTTGCTATTTGGCTACTACGCTCTACTAAATATTGGCATACTATTTATGGCATATAGAAAGTCATGGCGAGTTCTTAATTTGGCTGGATTTGTCTTTACTTTTGGTATATCTGCAATGTGGGGAGTGTTGCGATACAAGAGTGAGCTATTTAGCACTACCGAGCCATTTTTGCTACTCTATTTTGCTATATATTTGATAATTTCTATACTATTTATTAAAAATGCAACAGCCAACCCAAATAGATTTATAGATACCACGCTAACATTTGGCTTGCCAATAGCTACATTTTTATTGCAACTTAAATTGGTAGAGCAGTTTGAGTATGGCAATGTGATAAGTGCTTTGCTTTTAGGTACAATATATCTGCTACTTTATGCTCTCTTTAGGAAAGAGAACAAGATTTTGGGCAATTCGTATTTAGCGATTGGTATAATATTTTATACGGTGGCGATACCATTTTACTTTGGCAAGCAGACAACAGGAATGATGTGGGCATTAGAGGGTGCTTTGGTTATCTGGATTACAGCAAAACAAGAGCAATTTTTTGCACGCCTTTTTGGAGAGTTTGTGCTAATAGTCGCAACGGCTATTTATATGTTGAATGCATCTTTACACTTTATCTCGGTGATAGACTTTTTTGGCTACTTAGTTGTAGGAGCATCGCTTATATTTAGTGGTTATATTTTAAGTAGAGTAAAACGAGAAGATAGCATTGTGCAGTACCCAATGTTATGGGTTGGCTTATTTGTGCTACTGGTCTCTATTCTTGCCTATCTAGAGCAAAAATTCAACCACTCTACAAATTTAAGTCTGCTTAGCTTGCTGATTGTGGGAACTTTTGCATTTATATTTAGCAAATTTCGAGAGTGGAAGGCACTTAATGTGGCTTTAAATATTTTTGCCCCACTTGGAGTATTGAATATTGCTTTCTTAACAGCTTTTTACGAACTTGATTTTAATCCAATGTATGGATTTAATTTTCTAATTTGGTTGGTATTTTTTCTGCTTATTTACGCTATACTATTTAATAACAGAGAGTGGAAATATGCTACTTTTAGCCATATGACAAACTTAGTATTAGTGTTAATTGTTACTACGCTGTCTCTACACTATATGCTAGATAATCAAGGCTTTAGCGATGCTGTAGTTGCAACTAGCTGGATTTTGCCAACAGTTGCAACTATTTTACTGCTTGGAGGCGAAAAACTATACGGCACTAAACTTGCCAAATTTAAGAGTCTATACAAAGATAAAATTCGAGGAATGCTATTAGTAGTTGCCCTAATTTGGTGCTTCTTGGCAAATTTTGTAGAGGTAGATAGTAGTTGGTATATACCACTATTTAACCTATTAGAGTTAATACAACTCGCTGTTTTAGTGTTGGCAGGGCTATATATTTACAGAAGCAATTTAAGCTTTAAGTCGGTAGCATTTAGGGTATTAGCAGTTTTAGGCTTAATATTTGCAACTGCCATTTATGCAAGAGCAATAAGCCATTATATGGATTTAAATTACAGTTTTGATACATTAGCTAGCAACTTAATATTCCAAACAGGGCTATCAATTCTATGGGCAAGTATAGGGCTTGGCTTTATGCTACTATCGAAAAAGTACGCCAATCGAGAGTTCTGGATAGTAGGCTTTAGTCTGCTAGCAGTTACAGTAGCAAAACTATTCTTAGTAGAGCTAAGCAACTCCGGCACAGTAGAGCGAATAGTATCGTTTATAGCAGTAGGAGCATTGATGCTACTAATTGGCTATATTGTTCCGATACCGCCGAGTAGAGAAGATGTTGGAGCTGATGAAGAGTAGCTAGCTTTATTGAGTTGTGGTATAATACAAGAAACAAAGGAGTTTATATGCAGATACAGATAGATATTAATGAGAAAAATGCAGAGTTCTTTTTACAATATTTAAACTCTTTTAAGGATGGAATTATTGAAAAAATAGTGATTAAAGATGAAGTTAATCAAAGTTTTATGGTAAGTAGTAAAGATGAGGTATTAAAACGATTAGAGAGTGCTCAAAAAAGTGCAGACTATAAAGAACACGATGCCTTTTGGAAAGAGATGGGTGTAAACTAGCAGTATGAAGATTATTTACGAAAAGCAATTTCGCTCTGCTTTGAAAGATATATCTACGCATATAGCAAAAGATAAACTCTCAGCATCTCAATCGTTTAAAAAAGAACTCAAAAAAAGATTTGAATTAATTGCACAAAACCCTAAAATGTGCCGTGCCTCAGAATATCATGAAAATGATAATTAAAGAGATTTAATTTTTATGGGATATACAGCTATTTATAAAATAGAAGATGATGTAATTAAAGTTTTAGATATTTTTAAATGGGTGGACAGATAGACTTAATGAAAAATTCAGAATATGACTTATGCCAATACTGGTAGAAAACTAATGGGTGGCATATATGGCTATAGCATACATGAATTTATAGCCTTTATTTTATGGTTTTTGTCTCTCTTTTTTAAGTCATACAAAAAGAAATTAGAGGAGCATAGATTTAAAATAACTTGTGCAAACAAGGATTGTATAGGGTACTTAGATGGATGCTATGTTAATAAGTATAACAAAGAGTTTAAATATAAAATTTGGTAGGGGTAGGTCTTGTACCTACCCATTAGCTATAATCGCAAAAGAGATAAATTAGCAAGAAAAAGCTGAACCTATTGCGTTAAAAAACATATTTATAAGCTCTGTTGTAACTTTTGCTTTATTAAATACAATGTCGGCAATCAATAAAAATACAATGGCTAAATACCCCATATACCAAAAGCCTATGTAGTCATTGTAAATTATTGTATAAAACCAGTTTTGTTTAAATATATATAGCCAAGTTCCAGCTAATGTAGATAGGAGCATTGAAATGGTAAGTAAATTAATCTGTATCGATAATTTCGATTTAAAAAATAGTAACGAAGAGATTAATAACATCGCTAAAAAAGAACTTGCAGATGCTATTTGTATATCTTTTATAAGTTTAGATGTTATGTTGATATATTTGTAGCGAATAAACTCTTTAAGATGTGAGATAGCTTTTTTCGTATCGTTTATTTTTGTTGTCAAAAAAGAGCTTATAAAGTTTCGTCTCCTCTTTTTACACTCGCACTCCTCTTTGCTAAGTTTCTCTGTAACTTTATTTACTGTTGATGATAGATGTTTTTTTAAAAACTCTTTATATATCTTTAATTTAATACTTTTTTCTCTAGTTTTCTTCTTGGTATATTTCACTAATTTATTATCATTTAATCTATCTACTTTTGCATGAATCTCTTTTGAAATTTGATACTTTATAAACTCTTCAGCTTCGACTCTTATTGTATCGGTAGATGTTAAAGAAAAAATAAATATAAATCCATAAATTATTGTTAGAAATAGTGTAATTATTTTAAGTAATTTTGTAAACATACTAAATTATAGCAAAATAATTTTACACAAAAGTATATACAAGTTTTGACCTCCTTAAATAAATACAATAAAAAATATATTTCCAAATGAGCAAAGGGATAATTAAGTATAAAAAGTAACAGTATAGCTGTAGAAATTATATCCATACTATGCCTTTGGATTTTTTTAGTTATATGTAATTTTATGAGTGCTATAATTTATCATAATTCTTGATTTAAATCAAGAATTATGATAAATAACTGAAGTTACGCACTATATACAACATTTAATAGCACAAGAGGG
>WFYP01000041.1 GCA_015490055.1 Nitratifractor sp. | reverse complement strand
TTATTACATGAATCAGTAATAGAAAAAGAAAATAAAACATATAAACCAACTAACAAATATAAAGATTTATTCATTGTTGATAGATACCATGGAAAAGTCAAAGGCATAAAGTTTAAAAATGAATTTATATCTTGGATTGAAAAGCATATTAAAGAAAAAAGAAAACCGCAACAAGCAAGTTTATTTTAGTTCCAATAATTTAAAAGACTAACAAAACCTTGCACCGAACAGGTAAACCTGTCGATGAAGTCAGTCGTTAGCTGGCTACGAAACCAACTCTATACCATCACCACAATCTACACTAACAACTCTCTCATCCGGTAGTGAAACAGCGGTTAATTTGCGCCCCCATAGGCAGCCGGTGTCGGTGGCTAAGATGTCAGCTCTGTTTAGGAAGCCTAGGGTTGACCAGTGTCCGAATATGATTTTTAACTCTTTTTCTACTCTATTTGGACAGTCGAACCATGGGTATAGGTCGTTGCTTTTTAAATCTTTTGGTGAGCCTTTTTGTTTAAAGTCTAAGTGCCCATCTTTATAGCAGTATCTCATTCTTGTAAAAGAGCTTAGTATGTATCGTTCTAAATCTATGTTTGAGCCTTTGGAGTCGAAGTATGGGCTATCTTTTTTAATCATCGCTTTTAGCCACTCTTTTGCGTTTTTGCCTTGTAATCTCTGCTGCATTATATCGTTATAGTGTTTGGCTGCTCCTAGCTCGAAATTTGGGGCTATTCCGGCGTGTGCCATTGCGTAGCCTAAGTTGTAGTCTATTTGTAAAAATGGTTGAGACATTAGCCAATTTAAGAGTTTATCGCGGTTAGGAGATTTTAGTATTGGCTCTAGTGTAGGGTTGCTCTTTTTTATACCTAAATATATGGCAATTAAGGCTATATCGTGGTTACCTAAAACTATTTTAACACTATCTTTTATGCTATATAGATACTCTAACACCTCTAAGCTCTGCTCTCCTCTATTTACTAAATCTCCTGCTAGCCAAAGGGTATCTTTTGTTGGATTAAACTCTATCTTTTTTAAAAGCTCTTTAAATGGCTTATAGCAGCCTTGAATATCGCCTATTGCCCATATCATTTGCAAGTTCCTAAAAGCTCTTTGTATTTGCTAGCTTTCTCTTCTAAGCTCATACTTGCATATGCTGGCGATGGCGATGGCAGATAGATAGTTTTTATATCTAAATGGCTAAAGTGTTTTTTATAAATTTTCTCTGCCAAACGACTTGTAAAAGCGATTTGCTCAATACTAGGGTACTCTTTTAAGAATGCATCTATATCGTTTGGGGTAATATCTTCTAAATTGCTATCGGCAGAGTTTTCTCGTTTGCAACTTTGCACCATATCCCAAAGAGCCAATTTGCACTGCTTTATAAGCCAAATTCTTTGGTCTTTTAGCATTGTAGGATAGCCACTAATTAAGTTTAAAATCTTCCAAAACTGATTTTGAGGATGAGCATAATAAAAGCTATTTTCAAACGATTTTAAGCTAGGAAATGAGCCTAAAATTAGCGTTTTACTGCTCTTAAATATTAGTGGTTTAAATGGATGCTCTTGCTTCATAATAATCCTTATTGCTCTTAGTGCTTAGCTGTAACTCCAAAAGAGTTACTTAAGTTCTTTTTGCAAAGTTCTAACAAACAAAATTATAGCAAAAACCATAAACAGCATTAACGCAATTTCACTACCCTTGTGCATATTTTCAAATATGTGACTATTTACTACCTTCTCGCCCTGAGCTTGCATTTCGATTATGCTACTCATATAAAAGTATTTAAAAAGCATAGCACTCATAATAAACCCTAAGGCACTTAAAGTCTTAACTAAATCTCTGTTAAAACGCTTATACTGATACCCTTCGTATAATATAACAGCAAATACTCCTGCTAAAATAAAATACCCAAGTCGCACAAAGTTTTGAGTCATAATAAGCCCCTCTTGAAAACGGCTTAAAAGCTCACTACCAAGCCACTTTTCACTATGAAAAGTAACAGGTGCAACAACAGCCCCAGCATAAACAGTAGCCCCTAAAACTACACCTAAAATTAGTAAATAAGCTATTGTAAAGTATTTATTAGTTTTTAACGCTTGCATATAAAATCCTTTTTTTGCTGATATTATCCAACTTTGCTAAAAACTAGCTTTTAAATAATAAATAATGAAGGGGTAAGCCTACAATTAGTTAAAAGTTATAGGGGTAAAATTATATACTTGAGTGCATACATTACGAAATGCAATTTCGTAACGAGAGGAAGTTTGGTAGAATACAAATATCAGAGTATCAAAGGAAAAGTTATATAGCGTAGGGGCAATCCCTTGTGGTTGCCCTTTTACCTGCGATTGATATTATGATATGGTAAGTTATAGCTATTTAGGGTACCCACAAGGGGCACCCCTACGATTTCAACGACAAAGGTTGTGAGAAAATTTATAATTTCTTAGACTTGCTTTCGAAATTATGCAATAATGGAGTTAAAAGTTAAGAACTAAGATTGTATACTTGAATATATGCATTACGAAATGCAATTTCGTAATAAGAAGAGAGAAGGAAAGCAATATGGCAATTATACGTAAACTTGAACAAATAAGAATCAAAACATTCTGAGGTAAATGCTACCTATGCTATTATTCATAAACCAGACGGTGATTATCTTCAAATAGATACTTATGGTTCTGCGAACAGACAAGAGGTTGGGAAGAAGAGTCAATCAATTCGGTTTTCTCCAACAACTCTTAAACAATTAGAAAGTTTGTTAAAACAACTTAACTTTTAGTAATTTCTCCCTTGTGCCAAAATTGCATTTTGGCACACATATAAACCACTAACCCCTACTCACTAATATAAACAAACCCTCTATCAAGCCCTGCTAAATCTTTATAAAACTCTAACTTACCACTTAAGCCAATCTCTTTAGTAAAATTGGTTAATGGCTCTTTTTGGTCGTAGCCCATTTCGCATACTGCGTATTTGATGTTTTTACTCTTTATCTCTTCTAATATTTTAAATAGTAGCTCTAAGCCTCTATTTGGGGCAAAAAGTGCGGTGTGGGGTTCGAAGTTTGCTACATTTTTTTCTAGTTTAAAGTCTGGGTCTATGTAGGGTGGGTTGCTAATTAGTAGGTCGAAATCTGTGAAGCGGTCGAACATATTGCACTTGTGTAGTTTTATTCTATCGCTTAAGTCGAAATTGTCTATATTTTTTTGGGCTATTTTTAGGGCATCTTCGCTTATGTCGCTAGCTTCTATATCGACGCTACTGTGTCTTGCTATGGCGATAGATAGTGCTCCGCTTCCTACTCCGATTTCGGCTACTTTATTTATGTTGTATTGCCTGATTAACTCTAAAGCTTTATCTACTAATATTTCGCTCTCTGGGCGGGGGATTAGGGCTCCTTTTGCGATGTATAGCTCGAAGTCGTAGAAGCTTACTTTGTTTGTTATGTACTCTATTGGTTCTTGGTTTTTTCTGCGTTCTATTAGGGGTTTTAACTCATCGAAGTTTATATCTTCTATCTCTTTTAGTATTAACTCTTCGCGTCTGCAATTTAGTAGGTAGGCTAGTAGGATGTCGGCTTCTAATCTTGGGCGTTCTACATAGCCTTTAAGCTCTTTTTGAGCCCAGAGGTGGGCTTTTTTAAGTATCATTTAGGAAGCCTAGTAGTACGCTGTCGTCGTGTTTTTCGTCTGTGTAGCCTAACTCTTTAAGGCGTTCTACTACTGGCGGGTGGCTGTAGTAGAAAAATATATAAATTGGGTGCGATAGTGGGAACGATTTATTTTCATTTACCAACTTTAACAAGGCTCTAACTAAGTTTGTTTTGCCTCCTATTTTTGCACCGAATTTATCAGCTTCGTACTCGTTGTGGCGACTTACTAAGCCCATAATTGGCATATATATAAAGCTAAATATTGGTAGCAACATTGCAATTAGTGCTATTTTTGCACCTGCGTTTGCTACTACTCCTAACTCTAAGAATAGACTATCTGGTATATGCCCTACTATAAAGAATACAACAAATAAAAATGCACCCATAAGTCCTATATTTTTAAATACATCTTTGTGGCTGTAGTGTCCTAGTTCGTGTCCTAGTACTGCTAAGATTTCATCTTTGTTTAGCTTCTCTAGCAGGGTATCGAATAGCACTACTCTTTTTGCTTTGCCAAAGCCTCCAAAGTATGCGTTTAGTCTTGCATCTCTTTTGCTGGCATCTATTGTAAAGATTCCGTCGCTATTTAAGCCTACCTCTTTTAAAATACGCTCTATATCGGCTTTTAATTCTGCATCTTCTAGTGGTTTAAATTTGTTGAAAATTGGGGCAATTACTGTTGGGTATAGCATATTTACAAGTACTATAAATGCAAATACAACTAAAAATGACCATAACCACCAATTTGTGAAATTTTCTATAATATAACTTAGTGCAAAGAATATTGCCCCGCCAACTATTAAAAATATTAGTGCCGATTTTAACTGGTCTATAATGTATAGTTTTGGTGTTGTTTTTGTAAAGTGAAATGCCTTATCTAAACCAAAAACTCTGTAAACATCTAATGGCAAAGTTAAAATGTAGTTGATTGCAAAGTAGCCAAATAGAAACTCTACGCTAGATATTATGCCATTATCTATACCAACTGCTTGTTGCAGATATCTAAAGCCACCATATACCCAAAACAGGAATACTACATAATCTATAAATGTTTCTGCCATCGATAGACGCTCTTTTTTTATTGCGTAGTTTCCTGCTATTACATACTTTGTTTCACTTAAAAGTACTGGCTCTAGCCTTTTGGCATCTGTTACAAAACCTATTTGCATTACGCTTATGTATATTTTTATTAATGTGTATAGAGTAAAGACTCCAATTAGAACTTCTAACATATTTTCTCCGATGTTTTTGCTAAATATAGCAGAAACTGCTTAAAGAAGGATGAAGGATTTGGGATGAAGGATATTGGATTTGGGATTTGGAATATGGGATGAAAGATGAAGGATAAATATTATAAATACTTCTTCAACCTTCGCCCTTCTACCTTCTCCCTTATTCATATTTCGCTAAAATACTGTTAGATTTTACACAAGGATTAATTGTGGCATATATTGATATGTATGATATTAAAAAAAAGTACGATGTTAAGCAAATATTTGATGGGTTAGATTTTCACATAGAACATGGTGAAAGAGTTGCAATAATTGGGCAAAATGGGTGTGGTAAATCTACGCTTATGAAGCTAGCCATTGGAGCGGAAAAGCCAGATGAAGGTAAGGTAATTTACGATAAATCTATAGAGATTTCTATGCTTGACCAGAACCCAAAATTTGATGATGATGCTACTGTTAAAGATGCCATAGAGAGTGAGTTAAGTGAATTAAAAGATGCACAAAATAGGTATCAGGAACTTTCTGAGTTAATTGCTAAAAATCCTGACGATAAAGCCATATTAAAAGAGCACGAAGCAGTAACAGCCTTTTTAGACCACCACAACGCTTGGGATTTAAGTAATAAAGTAGAGCGAGCTTTGCAGGAGTTTCAGTTAAAAGAGTACGAAGATAGACTTGTATGTTCGCTATCTGGTGGAGAGCAAAGACGCGTTGCACTAGCCTCTTTAATATTAAAAAAACCTGATTTACTGCTACTAGATGAGCCAACAAACCACCTCGATGTATATATGGTAGAGTTTTTAGAAGAGATTTTGCAAAAAGAGAAGTTTACCCTACTTTTTATATCGCACGATAGATACTTTATAGACCATATCGCCACAAGAATTGTAGAGGTAGAGGATTTGAAACTTGTAAATTACAAAGGTGGCTACGAGAGTTATTTAGCTCAAAAAGAGGCAAGAATTAAATCTATGCAAAAAGAGTATGGCAACTTGCTACGCCTATTAAAACGCGAAGAGCAGTGGTTAGCTACTGGTATTCGTGCAAGAGAAACAAGAAACCAAGGTAGAAAACGACGAGTTTTTGAGCTAAGAGAGCAGGCAAAGAAAAACCCTACCCTAATTCGTAAAATGAAAGTAGAGTTAGAGAGAGAAAAGAAGAGTTGGCGAGGCGATAAAATTGTAGCTAAGAAAAAACTACTATTTGATGTAGAGAATTTAGAGTACTCTATTGCCGATAAATTGCTAATAAAAAACTTTACAACGAGAATTTTACAAAGAGATAAAATAGCCATTGTTGGACCAAATGGTAGTGGTAAATCGACTCTTCTTAAAATCTTACTTGGGCGACTAAAGCCAGATGCTGGAATTATAAAAAAAGGCGAACTGAGTATTGGGTACTTTGACCAACACAGAGAAATGCTAAAAGATGAAGCAACACTTATAGATATATTCTGTCCTGATGGTGGTGATAGGGTTATGGTAGAGGGTAAGAATATGCATGTTTTTGGCTATTTAAAAAACTTTCTGTTTCCAAAAGAGTATTTAGATAAAAAGATTTTTCAGCTAAGTGGTGGCGAGAAAAATAGAGTAGCCCTTGCCCTACTCTTTACCAAAAAGTATGACTGTATTATTTTAGATGAACCTACAAACGATTTGGATATTCAGACAATTAACATTTTAGAAGAGAAACTTTTAAGCTTTGAGGGGGCTTTGATTTTTGTAAGCCACGATAGATACTTTGTTGATAAATTGGCTCAAAAACTATTTATATTTAAAGGTAATGGTGAGATAGAGATTTCTTATCAAAGTTATAGCGAATATTTAGATATAGAAAAAGAGATAAAAGGTTTAGATAGTTTCGAAAAGAGCTTACAAGAGGCACCAACTGTTGTCGAGAATAAACCTAAAAAAGCTAAACAGAAACTCAGCTACAAAGAGCAGAGAGATTTAGATATGCTACCAGAGCAGATAGAAAAGCTAGAGCAGTTAATAGACGAAATAAACGCCTGCCTTGCAAACCCTGATTGCTACAACCAAAAAGGTTTAAAAGAGGTTAGCGAAGAGTTGGCAAAAGCTGAGAATGAGTATGAAGAGTTGAGTGATAGATACTTAGAATTATTGGAATTACAAGAGGAGTTAGAGGGATAGTGCTTTAAGAGCACATCCAATACCATCGTATAATACAAAACCCCAAAGAAATAAAAAGTTTGACAATGTAAAAAATATGTTAAACTAAGGGGGCTAAAGTAGAAGGAGGAAGATAAAAGACGACAATGCCATTAGGTTATTAAAACCGTACTTAATGCTGTCTCCTTCCTCTTTTGCTTTAAAAGTTGAACTAAGAACATTAAGCTTAAAAGCTTGGATTCC
>WFYP01000040.1 GCA_015490055.1 Nitratifractor sp. | reverse complement strand
TCACTAAGTTCATCATTACTTTTAATACTATTTATATATATCGCGACTTTTACTATAAGAAGAGATAAAAGTTTATAAATATTACTCCATTAAAGTAGAGGGACTTTGCTCCCTTAAACAAATATACCTTTTTTACTTACTTTTTTTAATCTAAAGTTTTAAGAATATCCATTTTTTCGATATGTTCATATCTATTTATAAAAAATATGTTATAATCTACAAAAAGGAAATTTATGAAAAAAGCATTCACTATGATAGAATTAGTATTTGTAATTGTTGTTATAGGTATTTTAGCAACTATTGCAATACCAAAGTTTGCTGCAACACGAGATGATGCAATTTTAACAAAAGCAAAAACAACAGTGGCAAATATCCGTGCGGCTATGAGTTCTGAAGTTCAAAGAAGAATTTTTGAAGGAAATTATACAGCAATAAATGATTTAGGTGGAGTAGTAAACACTAATGATAAACCTATTTTTGACTATTTTGATGGAAATTCATCAAATAGACGCGTTTTAGAATATCCTCCAAGATCATGCGAAACAAATAGCTCTGTTGGTTGTTGGATGAAAACAGCAACAGGTACTTATTTATATAAAATGCCAGCAGGCGTAAACCTTGCTAATCCTACTTTTACAGTTAATAATAATAGATTTGATTGCAACACTGCTGTAAATCCTGACTCTTGTAGAAAATTAGAGAGATAATGCACTACTACCAAGTTGCACTACTAAAGTCTAGTGCACCTTTGCTTACATACTCTAGCAAAGAGCCTATTAACCTTGGCTCTATTGTTAAAGTTCCTCTTAAGAGTAGCTCTAAATTAGCAGTTATTTTAAAAGAGGAGCAAAAGCCTGAGTTTGATACTCAAGATATATTAGAACTTACTAAAAATTACTACAAAACTTGGCAGCTAGAAGTTGCTAAATTTATACAAAACTACTACTTTAGTAGCTTTGGTGAAGCTATAGCGCTCTTTTATCCATTCCAAAATTTAGACAAATTAGAAATTGAATACAAAGAGAGTGAATTACCAAAACTTACAAAGTTGCAAGAGAAGGCATTAAAAGAGATAGAGTCTAAAGATTTATCTCTGCTTTTTGGAGTTACCGGCTCTGGAAAAACAGAGATTTATATTCACTTAATTAGCCAAGTACTAAAGCAAAATAAAACTGCTATTGTATTGATGCCAGAGATTGCATTAACACCACAAATAACTAAAAGAATTACAAACTATTTTGGCGATATAGTAGCCCCTTGGCACTCTAAAATTACAAAGAAAAAGCGAGAAGAGATATTAAACTCTATCGCTAGTGGCAAGGTGAAAGTTGTTATTGGTGCTCGCTCGGCACTCTTTTTACCACTTGAGAATTTAGGCTTAATAGTTGTAGATGAAGAGCACGACGATAGTTACAAAGCTATGAGTCGCCCAAGATATAATGCCAAAGATTTAGCTATATATATTGGTAAAAAATTGGGTGCTAAAGTTTTGTTAGGAACTGCAACACCACTTGTTAGCGATTATAAAAAATTTGAAGTAGTAAGGCTTAAAAAACCATACAAAGAGGCTAAAAAAGAGTATAAATTTATAGCCAGCGAAGAGTTAAATTTTGAAGTTTTAAATGCAATAAAATGGACAGTTAGCAAAGGTGAACAAGCTTTAATATTTGTGCCAACAAGAGCAAACTTTAAATATTTAGTCTGCTCTAATTGTGGTAAAAACCAAAATTGCCCGTTCTGCTCTATCGGTATGAGCCTGCATAGAAAAAAGCGAGCACTTGTGTGCCACTACTGCAACTATACTCAAGCAATTCCTAAACTTTGCCAATTTTGCAATACAGAATCTTTAACCACACAAAGAGTTGGAACAGCCGAAGTAAAAGAGTTACTAGAGAACGAAATAGAGAATGCAAAAATAGAGCAGTTTGATGCCGATACAATTACAACAGGAAATAAGTTAGCAAAAGCGTTAGATAGGGTAAATAGAGGAGAGTCAAATATAATAGTTGGCACACAAATGTTAAGCAAAGGGCACGACTATCCAGAGATAACACTAAGTGTAATTACTGGCTTAGACTATATAGTGGCTATGGGTGATTATAGAGCCAAAGAGCGAGCAATCTCTTTGATGCACCAAATTGCAGGAAGAAGTGGGAGAAATAAAGATGCCCAAATTCTAATACAGACAGCTCAGCCCGATTTTTTTATGCCATATTTAAAAGATTACGAAGATTTTATAAAAGAGGAGCTAGAGTTTAGAGAGGGCTTCTACCCACCAGAGCAAAACTTAGCAAGGCTTTTAATAGCGAACAGAGACTACAACAAGGCAAAAGATAAAACAGATGAGAGCGTAAATATTTTAAAGCAGTTAAAAAATATAGAGCTAGTAGGTGCAGGGCTTGCCCCAATAGAAAGAATAGCCAATAAATGGCGTTTTAGCATACTACTTAGAAGCCAAAGCAAAAAGTCTCTGCTAGAGGCATTGCATATTTTTATGAATGATAGAGCTATAGAGATAGATATGGACCCAACGGAGTTTAGCTAAAATTATATACTTAGAAGAAACAGCAGGGCACCTGCAGCTATACTGATAATGAAAGCTATAAACGCATTACCGATACTAGAAAATATCCTGAAAATTATTTTATCCATTGAATACTCTTCTAAGTTTAAAGCCTTTTTGGCTAGATAGTTTACTATTTCTAAGAAGATAACCATTATTACAATTAGAATCAATGCCTTCATAGTCAGGACTAAGCTTAGTGTGCCATGTACTAGGGTTGCCCCTTCTAAATATATTTTGAATTTACACTTTATGTAAATATTATTATACCATAATTATATAACATGACATATTAATATTTTAATAAGTAGTTTTAGTAAGTTCATATAGAAAAAATAAAATTTTGGGAACTTTTTTTAATAAACTTTCGCTAAAATAGAGTCAAAAAGAATAGAGTATAAAATGACAAAAAGATACCCAACAAAAAAGATTTACATAAAAGATGTAGCTATTGGAGGTGATGCTCCTATATCTGTGCAATCTATGACATATAGTGATACTCGCGATGTAGATGCCACGGTTGAACAAATTAGAAGATTACACTTTGCAGGGGCAGATATTGTGCGTGTTGCTGCGCCAGATATGGAGGCTGCTTTAGCTTTAGAAGAGATTTCTAAGCAGAGTACTCTGCCACTTGTTGCAGATATTCACTTTAACTATAAGCTAGCTTTAGAAGCTGCTAAATGGGTAGATTGTATTCGTTTTAACCCTGGAAATATTGGCGAAAAAAGTCGTATTAAAGAGATTGTAAAAGCGTGCCAAGAGCGTAATTTACCAATTCGTATTGGTGTAAATGCTGGTTCTTTAGAGAAAGAGTTTGACCAAAAGTATGGACCAACAGCAGAGGCAATGGTTGCAAGTGCTGAGTATAATATTAAATTTTTAGAAGATTTAGGCTTTACCGATATTAAAGTATCTCTAAAAGCTAGTGATGTTCAAAGAACTGTAGAGGCGTATAGAATGCTTCGCCCTAAAAATAACTATCCATTTCATTTAGGTGTTACAGAAGCTGGTACAATCCACCATGCTACTATTAAGTCTGCTATTGGTTTAGGTGCCTTGTTGCTTGATGGTATTGGTGATACAATGCGTGTATCTATTACCGGTGAGTTAGAAAAAGAGATAACAGTTGCTAAAGATATTTTAAAAGATAGTGGGCGAGTAAAAGAGGGGCTTAATATTATCTCTTGCCCAACATGTGGGCGTATAGAAGCTGATTTAGTAAGTGCGGTAGCAGAGGTAGAGAAGCGTACTAAGCATATTAAAAAACCTATGAATGTATCTGTAATGGGGTGTGTAGTAAATGCTATCGGAGAGGCTCAGCATGCAGATGTTGCTATTGCTTATGGCAAAGGTAGTGGGCTTGTAATGGTAAAGGGTGATGTAGTTGCAAGATTGCCAGAAGCAGAGCTTGTAGATAGATTTGTTCAAGAGGTAGAGAAATTTGCCAAGGAGAATTAGTGGAAGAGCTCTATAACTTAAATGTCGAAAGAGCAGTTCTATCGGCTATAATTTTCGACCCCCAAATATACGAAGAGGTTGCAGCAGTTTTAAAGCCAGAAGACTTTTACCTGCCATTTCATCAGCATCTATTTGACTCTATGGAGAAGCTCTATAATAAAGATTTACCAATAGATGAAGAGTTTTTAAAAAACGAATTAAGCAAGCTTCGTAAATTTGACGAAGTAGCGATGATAGAGGTTTTATCTGCTAACCCAATTACCAATACAAAAGCGTATGTTCAAGAGATAAAAGCATATTCAAACAAACGCTCTTTAGTAACACTTGCAACAGAGATAAAAAAGCTCACTATCGAAGAGGACTTAGAGGTCGAGCAGGTGATGGATAGGGTAGAGCAGAAACTCTACGAAATTACACTAGATAGTATAAATGAAGACTTTAAAGAGTCTAAACAAATTACAGCAGATACCCTAAAAGAGATAGAGAGATTAAAAGAGCTTGGCAACTCTAAATTAATCGGTATAGATACAGGATTCGAGGGGCTTAACGATAAAACAAGTGGCTTTGGCAAGGGAGATTTAGTAATTATCGCTGCTCGTCCTGCAATGGGTAAAACAGCTGTGGTGCTTAATATGGCACTAAATGCTATAGAGCGTGGCGAAGGTGTGGCAGTATTTTCACTAGAGATGCCAGCAGAGCAGTTGATGTTAAGAATGTTAGCAGCAAAAACTTCTATACCTCTGCAAGCTCTACGTGTTGGGAATTTGCGAGATGATGAGTGGAGCAGACTATCGGCAGCTGTTGATGATATTAGTCGTCGTAAACTATTTGTAGATGATGGCGGATATGCTACGATTCATCATGTGCGAAGCAAGCTTAGAAAGTTAAAATCTCAACACCCAGAGATTAGTATGGCAATTATTGACTACTTGCAGTTAATGAGTGGCGACCAAAAAGGTGGAGCTGGCAGACAGCAAGAGATTAGTGAAATATCTCGTGGCTTAAAGCAGCTAGCAAGAGAGTTAGAGATACCAATACTAGCACTATCTCAGCTAAACCGTTCATTAGAGAGCCGTGACAATAAACGCCCAATGCTAAGTGACTTAAGAGAATCAGGTGCAATCGAACAAGATGCCGATATTATTCTATTTGTTTACCGTGACGATGTATATCGCCAATCTCATGTAAAAGAGATGCTAGAGAAGGCAAAAGCAGATGGTAGTGATGATAAGGTAAAAAAATATCAAGAACAGTACGACCAGCTTCTTCAACAGCCAGAAGAGAAGACCGAGCTAATAATTGGAAAACAGAGAAATGGACCAACAGGAATGGTAGAGTTGATGTTCCAAAAACGCTTTACTAGATTTGTCGATGCGCATAAAAATCCAGCAGGAGCATCGTATGAAACAATATTTGAAGGTGGCGATTTTGACCAAACCGAGGGCAAGATAGACGCTCCAATAATATAATTAAGATTAAATATGCTATCTGCACCGCCACTTTTTAGAAATAGTAGAGAGTTTTTATATGTAGCGTTAGTTTTAATTACAATTATTGTAGTTAGACTATTTTTTATCTATCAAGATTACAGTAGTTTAAAAAACTTAAATGGCTACTACTATACAGAAGCACAAGTTTTAAAGTTATACGATGGCAAAGGGTATAAAACCAGCTCTAAACTCTTAAAACTAAAAAGTGATGATGGTCTAGACTTTTACCTCTACACAAATAGCAAGCCTCCAAAAAGGTTCGATTGGGTTAGGGTAAAACTTAAACTTAAAAAAAATAGTACATTCTTCGACTACTTAAAAGGCTTTTTTGCATATGGCGATATTGTAGAGCCTGTAGAGAATGGGTTTGATGCAAAAGCATTTTTACGAGAGAAAATTAATAAACAACACAATAAAAATAGCAATATAGAGACATTTTACCATGCTATATTTTTAGCTGACCCATTAGATAGAAATTTAAGAGATAAAATATCAAATCTTGGAGTTTCACATTTAGTAGCACTTAGTGGCTTTCACTTAGGTATTTTGTGGTTAATAGTCTTTGGTATTTTATTTATTCCATATAGGGCACTACAGCAAAAATACTTTCCGTGGCGAAATAGAAATATTGATTTAGGCTTTATAACATTAATTGTGCTATTAATCTTTGTGTTATTTGTAGGTGCACCGCCAGCACTTACCCGCTCTTATGTAATGCTTGCTCTTGGCTGGTTTGTGCTAATTGTTGGCTTAGAGCTTATTAGTTTTCAGTTTTTAGCTTTTGCAATGTTGGTAATTTTAGCAGTTGCCCCAAAATTAATAGCCTCTATCGGACTTTTGCTATCATTTTTAGGGGTCTTTTATATATTTCTAGTAATTAAATGGTTGCGTAACTACCCAGCTTGGTTTATTACACTTGTGGGTATTCCTATTGGAATTTTTCTGCTTATGTTCCCCATAGGACACTACTTTTTTGGCAACACAACAATTTGGCAATTAATGTCTCCGCCACTATCTGTACTCT
>WFYP01000039.1 GCA_015490055.1 Nitratifractor sp. | reverse complement strand
TAAAGAACTTGCCCTACTTGTAGGAACCTTTTTAATAGCTATATCTGGGCTTATATACGAGCTATTAGAGGGAACACTATCTTCGTATTTGCTTGGAGATTCGGTTTACCACTTTTCGCTTGTTATTGGGCTTTTTATCTCATCTATGGGTATTGGGGCTTGGTACTCTCGTTTTTTAGAGGACAATTTAGAAGCCACTTTTGTAAAGCTCCAACTATCTATAGCAATACTTGGCGGTTTTTCTACGCTTATTTTATATATCGCTTTTGCATATATAGATAACTATGAGCCATTTCTCTATTTTGTTACAATAGCATTAGGAGCAATGCTTGGAGCCGAAATTCCGTTGATAATTCGGATTTTAAAAGAGAGCTTTTCGCTAAAAACTAACATATCTAATGTTTTTACTGCCGATTATATAGGAGCGCTTGTTGCCTCTTTGCTTTTTCCTTTGGTTTTAGTACCACAACTTGGGCTTATGCAAACCTCTTTTCTCTTTGGATTGTTAAATTGCTTTGTAGCTGCAATGGCTTGGTATATCTTTAGAGATAAGCTTAGTAAAAAGTATCTAATTGCATTAATTGTTGTATTTATTACACTTTTGATTGGCTTTTTTAACTCTGCAAACTTAACTGGGACAATAGAGAATAAGCTATATAAAAATAGTATTATTTTAACTAAGCAAACACCTTACCAAAAAATTGTAATAACTCAGCAAAATGGAAGAGTGCAGTGTTATATAAATGGGGCAATTCAATTCGACACTATAGATGAATTTCGCTACCACGAATCGCTAGTTCATCCGGTTATGATGCAGGCAAAAAGCCACAATAGTATTTTAATCATTGGTGGTGGCGATGGAATGGCACTTAGAGAAGTTTTGAAATATAAAGATGTAAAAAAGGTTACACTTGTAGATTTAGATGCTCAAATGACAAAACTCTTTACAGAGAATAAGCGTTTAAGCCAGCTAAATAGGCACTCTTTTAGTAGTAAGCGTGTAAAAGTTATAAATCAAGATGCTTGGAAATTTATGGAGAATTCTAAAAATCTTTACGATGTTATAATAGTAGATTTGCCAGACCCTAACAATATTTCGCTAAGCAGGCTATATACAAAAACATTTTACAAACTCTTAGCAAGCCACCTCTCAGCAAGTGGAGCAATGGTTACACAAGCAACATCGCCACTATTTACTCGCAAAGCTTTTTGGTGCATTGCTAAAAGTGTAAAAGAGGGCACAGGGCTAAAGAGTAAAGCATACCACGTATATGTACCGAGTTTTGGAGAGTGGGGCTTTGTAATGGCTTCTAAATTTCCTATTAATTTTAGCAAATACAACCTCAAAGTCGATTTGAAATTTTTAACTAAAGATGTATTAAAAAGAGAAGAGATTTTCCCAAAAGATATTGCACCTATTGATGTAGAGAGCAATAGATTATCTAGCCATAAACTGCTACAATATTACAATAGAGGTTGGGAGATTTGGTATGAGTAAGCAGAGCCCATATTTTCTGCTATATATAGAGAGACTCTTAAAAAATTTAAATCTTTTGCAAGAGCTTGAAAGTAGGGCTGATATTACAATTTTGCACACTCTAAAAAGCTTTAACGAAGCTACTATTTTGCCTACAATTTCGAGCAAAATTTCTGGCTTTAGTGTTAGTTCTAAAGGCGAATTAAAACTTGCAAAAGAGGCAAATGCTAAAAAGCTCCATATCTACTCGCCAGCATTTGTAGATAGCGAGTTAAAAGAGCTTTCCCAAGATATAGATACAATCTCTTTTAACTCGCTATCTCAGTGGGATAATTTTTTAAATACAAAAGCATCAAAAGGGTTGAGGTTAAACCCAATTTTGGATTTAGAGATTCCAAACTACTGTAATTACAATAGCCAAAACTCCCATTTAGGCGTAGATTATAGAGAATTTTTAAAGCAATTTAGCGAGAGTCAAAGCCTATTTGAAAGCTTAGAAGGCTTGCATTTTCATGCACTATTTAAAAGCAACTATGTCGGAGTAAAAAAGCTATTTGAGCATATATTAAACAACTATAGAGATATTTTGCCAAGATTAAAATGGCTAAATTTAGGAGGAGGGCACAATTTTACTAGCGCAGATTATAATATAGAAGCTTTTTTAAAAGTGCTAGCAGACTTTAAAGATAAATACCCAAATATCGAGCTAATTTTCGAACCCGGAGAGGGAGTGCTACAAAATTGCGGAGAGTTTGTTTGCACAGTTTTAGATATAAATGATAATGGTAATGAAAAGAGTGTTATACTAAACACATCAACCGAAACCCACTTGCTAGATGTTGCAATAACAAAACTAAAACCTAAAATAAAAAATGCAGTAGCTAATGGAAAATACAGTTACAAACTATGCGGAAACTCTTGCCAAAATGGCGATATAATAGGTAGATACAGTTTTGACAGACCTTTAAAAATTGGTGATGAATTAATCTTTGAAAATATGCTCT
>WFYP01000038.1 GCA_015490055.1 Nitratifractor sp. | reverse complement strand
ATATAACTCTTTGTTAATTATCAATTAATTATTTTTTTGTAATATACTATACTAACTTGGACTATTTAGGAGTAAATATTGGATACTATTAATAGAATTAAAAAAGAGATGCATAAAGTCGTAGTTGGGCAAGAGAAGATGGTAGAGGCTCTGCTTGTTGGGCTTATTTGTCAAGGGCATATATTATTAGAGGGTGTGCCAGGGCTTGCTAAGACTACTACTATTAATGCCTTAGCTAAATCTTTAGGTTTAGACTTTAAAAGAGTTCAGTTTACCCCTGACCTTTTGCCTACAGATATTATAGGTACTGAGATTTATGACCCAACTACAAATAGCTTTAAAATTAAAAAAGGTCCAGTGTTTACAAACCTATTGTTGGCAGATGAGATAAACAGAGCACCTGCGAAAGTACAATCTGCATTGCTTGAAGTTATGCAAGAGCGTCAGGTTACTATTGGTGATGATACCTTTAAATTAGATTTACCATTTTTGGTTATGGCTACACAAAACCCTGTGGAGCAAGAGGGGGCTTATGAGTTACCAGAGGCTCAGTTAGATAGATTTTTAATGAAAATTATAGTTGCGTATAACACAAGGGCTGAAGAGTTAGAGATAGCAAGAAGGGTATCGAATGATAGCTTCGAGAAGATAGAGAAAGTTGCAGATGCAAAAGAGTTGATGCGTGTTCAACAAGAGGCTATGGAGGTACACTTAGACCAAGAGATAGAGAAGTATATAATAGAGATTATATTTGCAACAAGAGAGCCAGAGAAGTATGGCTTAAAAAATATTAAAGATTATATAGAATTTGGGGCGAGCCCAAGAGCTAGTATCGATATGTATAAAGCTGCTCGTGCTGTAGCATATATTAAGGGGCAAGATTTTGTTTCGCCTATAGAGATAGCATATATTGCAAAAGAGATTTTAAGACACCGTATAATTTTAAGTTACGAAGCACAAGCAGAGGGTGTTACCCAAGATATGATTATCGAAAAAGTTTTAGCAGCGGTTCCGATTCCATAATGAATGCAAAAGCGAAGCAGATAAATTTAAAAACCAGAAAGCAAGTTTTTGGTGCACTTAGTGGTAATAATATTTCGGCATTTCATGGCGAAGGCTTTGAGTTTGCGGAGCTTAGAGAGTATGCTTATGGTGATGATGTTAGAAAGATAGATTGGAAAACAACAGCAAAACTTGGTGGTAAACCATATGTTAAAATATATAATGAAGAGCGAGAGTTAAATGTTGTAGTATCTACAATGCTTAGTGGCTCTACACACTTTGGAACAACTGTAATGAAGCAAGATTATATAGTTGAGCTCTTGGCAATTCTTGGTTATTCGGCTATTAGAAATAGAGACCTCTTTAGCCATATATTATATGCAGATAAATTATATAGACACTCTAAACCAACAAAGAAGATTTATGCAGTTAATAAAGAGATAGAAGAGGCTATAAATTTTAATGTGCTTGGAAAGCCAGCTGATTTTAAAGGTTGGGTAGAGACATTAAATAAGAGAGTAAAGAAGAAGTCTTTAATGTTTTTAATTGCCGATTTTGTTGGAGATATAAATTTAAGCTTGCTTGCTAAAAAGCACGATTTGTTTGTAATAATAGTTAGAGACCACTTTATAGAGAACCCAAAACCACTTGGTAATATTAGTTTAGTTGATCCTGGTTATTTGGTACGGTTTAGTGGAAATGTAGATGAGGCAACAATAAAAGTTTATAAAGAGGCATTAATAGAAAATGATAGAGTACTATTGAAACATTTGCGAAGAATTGGTGCAAGATATGCTAAAATATTTACTCATCAAGAGGCGTATTTACAACTTGTAAAGAGAATGGCATAATGAATAAATTGCACGATATTAAACCATTAATTACAATTACAGATTACTCTATGTTTTTACTTATAGTAACTATTTTAATTGGTCTTATTCTCGCTTTTATATTATTTAAGAAAGGGTATAACTATGCTATATCACACTGTAAAATAGATTGTGAAAAGTATTTCTTTATACAATACTCAAAAGTAGATTGGGGCAATCCTAAAAAAGCAGCTTATGATGCAACATACTATGGAATAAGGTTAGCTCGTGATAAGAGGCGAAGAGAAATTTTTAAGCAATTAAGAGTACGATTAGATAGATATAAATATAAACAAAATTATGCCGAAGTGGATAGAGATACTCTAAATTATTATAATTTATACAAGCAGGTGTGCGATGAGTCAATTTAGTTTTGAATTTCCATATGCTTTTTTACTGTTGCCTATATTTGCATTTTGTATCATAAAGTGTCCTGCTAAAAGTTTGAGTATCTATTTACCATATATAAATGTATTAATTGGTAAAAAATCTTTAAAGAGTAGATGGTTAGATTTTATAAAATGGGGTGCTGTTGTATCTATAATTATAGCTTTAGCTTCACCTGTAAAAGTTACTGAGTATAAGAATGTAAAAAAAGAGGGTAGAGATATAATGTTAATTATAGATTCTAGTCGCTCTATGCTAGATAGGGGCTTTGATATAAATAATCCTACAAAAGATAAATTTGCTTTAGTTACAGATGTTGTTGATAAATTTATAAGAGATAGAAAAAACGATAGAATAGGTTTAATAAATTTTGCGAGTAGTGTATTTATCGCATCACCATTGACCTTTGATAAAAAATATTTGTTAGATATTTTACATAAACAAAAAGTAGGAATAGCGGGTAAGAGAACAGCTATTTATGATGCCCTATTACAAGGCTTGTATGTTATGCATAAATCCGAAGCAAAAAGTAAAATTGTTATTTTGCTGACGGATGGAATTGATAATATGAGTAGTATAAAATTTACAGATATCGTAAACTTTGTAAAGAGAGTTGGTGTTAAGTTATACACAATCGGTATTGGTAGCAATAAAGATTTGGAAGTACCTAAATTAAAAGCTTTAGCCAATGCCGGCGGTGGTAAGTTTTTTATGGCTACAAATAACGATGCATTAAAGAAAATTTATAACTCTATAGATAAAAGTGAAACCAGTAAAATAAAAACTACAAGTTATAAAGTTTATAAGTATTACTATTACTTTCCATTAATGATTACAATAATTTTACTTTTGATATATATTTATTTTAAAAGCGTTAAAGGAGTTGCTAAATGAGTTTTGCAAATCCGTATATGTTTTTTATTTTAATAATTCCTTTTACAATATTTGTTTTATTAGTTTTAACTAATAAAGAGGGCGTAGAGAGGGTCTTCTCTCCAAAAGTATTAGAGCGTATTAAAGTTGAAGGTAGTGGTTTAAGTAACCGTGTAAGAAATAGTGTACTATTTTTATCAATATTTTTTATGATAATAGCAATGAGCGAACCATATATAAATAAGGGTAAAACAAGAGTGAAAATAAGTGCTTTAGAGATAGTAGTAGCACTTGATATATCAGGTTCTATGAGAGTAAAAGATAGATATCCAAACAGATTACAATTTGCAAAGAAAAAGATAAAAAGCTTATTGAAAGATTTACCAAAAGATGAAATTATGTTACTAACTTTTGCTGATAGGGTATTTCTGTTATCACCATTTACAAGTGATAAAGAGACTTTAGATAGCGTGCTAGATGGAGTTAGCGATAACTATATATTAAATTATACAAACTTTAAAGGTTTAGCAAAAGCTTTAAAGCATATTTTTAAAAATAAAAAGCAAAAAATTGCTGTAATTGTTAGTGATGGTGGCAGTAAAGATGAACTTAAATATTTAGAACAAGTTGTTAAGCAAGAAGGTATTAAACTATATGCAATTTTAATTGGAACAGATGAAGGTGGAACTCTTATAGATGATAAGGGAAAAGCCATTTTGAGAAATGATGAAGTAGTAGTTAGTAAAGTTGATAAATATTTAGGCAAGATTGCCAAAAGAAGTGGAGGCGATTATATAGTTGCAGATTATAACGATGATATAACAAGCTTGGCTAAAAAAATTAAAGAAGATAACAATGGTATTAGAAGTGGTAAGAGTATCGAAATACCTCAAAAAGTAGAACTATTTTACTATCCACTTGTATTATCTGTTATTTTGTTACTTCTATCTTTTATATCTACACCGAAACCAGAAGATATGAAAATTAACTTTAAAGGCTTTAAAAATGCTAAGTAGAGTTTTATTTATAGTTACTATATTTAGTATGATTTTAAATGCTGGATTGTTTGATTTTTCCAAATTATCTAAGGCTGAAAAATTATATAATGAGGGTGATTATAATGATTCAGCTAAAGTACTTAAAAGTTTTGGTGTCGATGGTAATATATATAGGTATGATATGGCAAATACACTATATAAAGCTGGCAGATATAAAGAGGCGATTAAGTATTATAAAAGAGCATTTGGAAATGGTGTAGATGAGCTAAATAGAGTATATAATTTAGGAAATTGCTACTTTAAATTACAAGATTATAAAAATGCAATATTAGCTTATAAAGCAGCTTTAAAAATTAGAGATGATAAAGATGCAAAAGAAAATTTAGCGTTAGCAATACAGAAATCAAAAGAGCCAAAAAATCAATCTAAAAAGCATAAAAAGAAGCAAAAGAAAAGAGAAAGAAATGGTAAATCAAAAAAGAAAAACAAGAAAAAATTATCTAAAAAAGAGTTAAGAAAACTAAAAGAGATAGCAAAGAAAAAATTATTAGATAAAGAGTTAAAAAAGATGTTAAAAAATAACCTAAAAGAGCGGAAAGTAGAGGTTTTGATGTATAGAGTAAAAGAGGGT
>WFYP01000037.1 GCA_015490055.1 Nitratifractor sp. | reverse complement strand
ATTAAGTATATAAAAAATGAGATACAAGAAATAGAAAATCAAAAACTTCAAGAAGAAGCAAATATCAAGTGGGAAAAAATTCATCATCCAAGTAATTCTAAATACTTAAAAGATGCTTTAAAGAAATTTATAGAAGATTATCCAAACTCTCCAAAAGTTATTGATGCAAAGAAAGAGTTAGAAAATATGAGTGGAACTTCAGAAAGTAATAAGGATAATAAAAGATTAGAGTTTTCTCAAGCAAAAGATGGTAAAAGTATTGAAAGAGTTATAAAATCTATTCAAAATCCTACAGATAACGATAAAAAGGAACTTGAAGAAGCAATTAAGAAAATTTATCCTACTTTAAATGCTAAAAAGAAGAAACAGTTTATTAAAAGTAGTAAATTAATGATTAAATGGATAGGGCAAGACAAGTTTAACAGTTTATTAGAGTAATGAAAACCTTAATAACCTACGACATCAGTAACACTAAAAAACGCAATAAAGTAGCTACTCTTTTAGAGGGTTATGGTTTGCGGGTTAATTATTCTGTTTTTGAGCTAGATATAAAGCCACATAAATTAAATGAGCTTTTAGAGGAGTTAAAAGAGTTTATGGATAGTGGCGATTCTATTAGAGTTTATGCTTTTAGCGTGGATACTATTGCTAAATCTTTTGAGTTAAATAGCAAATTTGGTAATCCTTTTGAAAGAGTAAGTAGCTATGTTGAGTAAGAGGTTTAAAGATATTTTTACTACTGATAAATTACTCTATACATTAGAGCTTTATAAAAAGACGGCAGGTTACAAAGAGGCTAAAGAGCTTATAAAATCTGGTGAGTTTTTAAAGCAACTTAAAAAAGGTTATGTTCCAGACCCACTGCAAGGGTTTGAGATAGAAAAAAGCAGTGGTGGTAAACGGCAACTTGCTAATGCTAGCATTACAAGTAAAGTTGTGCAAAAAATTATTGCTACCGAACTTTTGGAGGCGATTAAATTTAGTGATAAATCTTACGCTTTTCGCCCCAACAAAGGCACACTAAAAGCGATTAATAGAACTAAAGACTTTTTAAAAAAGTATAAATTTGTTGCAAAAGCGGATGTAGATAACTTTTTTGATAGCATAAACCAAAATAAGCTTTTAACTATTTTAAACCGCATAATTGCAGATAAAAAGATAATCGCACTTATTTCTTTGTATTTAAAAAACGGTATGTTAAAAGAACATAAGTGGATAGATAAAGAAAAAGGTGTTTACCAAGGCGATGTGCTATCTCCTGTACTTTCTAATATTTATCTGCACAGTTTCGATGAAGCTTTAGAAAAAGAGGGTATAGACTTTGTCAGATATGCTGATGATATGGTCTTTTTTGCTAAATCTAAGAAGAAGGCAAAGAAAAATTTAGCCAAAGCAACAGCATATTTAAAAGCATTAGATTTAAAATTTGGAGATGATAAATCTTATATATCATCGTTAGAGGATGGCTTTGAATTTTTAGGCTTGCGTTTTAAAGAGAACGAAGTTTTAATGGATAACGATAAATTTCAAAAGAAGCTATCTAAAATATCGCAAAAGTGCAAAAAGCGAAATTTACAAGAGTCTATAGAGTTTTTAAATGAATACCTGCAAGGCATAAAAAACTACTACGCTAAAGTTTTAAGCTCTAAACATCAGCTTATATTAATTGGCGAACATATAGACGAGATTTTAATACGCAAAATAGCCCATGAAAAACAGCAAAAAACAATCAATAAAAAGGGTAAATTTTTTAATATTCTACTAAGCCTAGAGGATTTACAGCACTACACAAACGAAGAGAAACAACGCCACGCAAATATGTTAATAGATAGAGCCTATGAGCTATTAGCACAAGAAAAACCCCTAAAGAGTGCCGAAAAAAAGATAGCTAAAAAGAAACGAGATTTTTTAAAAGAGCAGATAAAATCTTCTGAAATAGTACTTAATGCTTTTGGCTTGTATGTTAGTGTAAATAGGGGTAAAATAGTAGTAAAAGAGTACGGCAAAGTTGTACAAAAATCTCCAATAAATTGGATAACAAGAATAATTGTTATGAGTAAAGGAGTCAGCTTAAGCTCCAATCTTATTTGGCATTGTAGTAAACGAAAAATAGATATAGACTTTATTAACCAAAGCAAACCATACGCCCAAATTACATATTACAATGCCGTTAGCAATGAGTTGCACTTAAAGCAGTTAGATTTAAAAAACAGCAACAAAGGTTTAGCAGTTGCCAAAGCAATTATAAAAGCTAAAATGAAAAATCAGATAAACTTAGTTAAATACTACGCAAGATATAGAGAAAAAGAGGATATTCAAGATTATAAAGAGTTGCTAAAATATATAGATAAAATGGAAGCAATCTACACAAAGGTAAAAACAGCCAAAGACCAATCGATGCTCATGGGCTTTGAAGGTAGTTTATCTAATATTTATTGGCAAGCATTTGGCATATTAATAGATAACAGAGATTTTAAACGAGTAACGCTAGATGCTCCAGATACAATAAATCAAGCCCTAAATTATGGTTATGCTTTTATATATCACCGTGTGCAATCGGCACTATTAAAAACCGGTATAAATATTTACCACTCGTTTTTGCACTCTACCCAGCCAAATAAACCAACGCTGGTTTACGACTTGGTAGAGCCATTTAGACAACTAGTAGTAGATAGAGAGATAATCTCTATACTAAATCGTGGAACAAAGTTAAACTCTAGCAAAGGTAGGCTAGATAAAAAAAGCGTAAAAGTTATAACCCAAAATATACAAGAACGCTTAGCCACACCAACAAAATGGCGAAAAGGTAAATATAAACTAAATACAATAATAGACGAACAAGCCCTAGAGTTAGCCCATGTAATAAAGGGAATTAAATCTAAGTTTAAAGGTTTTGTGGGTAGGTTTTAAAATAGCAATTTGCTATTTTATGTTGATTGTTGATAGTTTATGGTTCATTGTTGATTGTTGTAGGGGACGACTTTTCCTACGCGGTTCACTTTCGTTCACAACGCTTCGGTTTCGACCCTACAAACGGCGAATAGCGTTAAAAAAAGTTAAACTGCTTTAACTTTTTAGCTGTGAGCGGGTAAGCGTTTATGCATACTTGCATAGCGTCCCGCAGGTATCGTTTGCTTAACGGGTCTCATGTGTCGTCCCGTTTATTTAAACGGCATTAAAACCCAAGCAAAAACAGTTTACAAACTTTTTACTTAAGCTAATTTTAAGCAAAAAACCAGCAAACGCCCTATATTAGGGAAATTCTAAAAAAATAGCTATTTTAAAAAAGTTTGCAAACCTCCATTTTTTTAAAATTCAAAATCGATTTACAAACTTTTAGTTTCTCTTAAGTTTCAAAGCCCCATTTTATGGGCTTCCTGAAACTTAAAATTAGCTGAATGTTTGAAAACCTCTACTTCTGGGTGCGACAAAAAGAGGTTTGCAAACTTTTTTAACCCCTCTAAGCCCCTTAAAATGGGAACTTTAAGCTAAAACTAAGCTAACTTAGCGTAT
>WFYP01000036.1 GCA_015490055.1 Nitratifractor sp. | reverse complement strand
CATTATCTTTACTATAGAATATACCCAAGAGTTAGAGGTGTTGCCTTTTGTTCAAAAGTGGTTGCCTGATTTGATAGTTTTAGAACCACAAGAGTTACAAGATGCCTTTAAAAAAAAGTTACAAAGGGCGTTAGGCTTAATATAATTATTTGTCCCCTAAAACTATAAACTCTCTCCAAATAGACACATTCTGTCCTTAAAAAAATCTATAATACGGTTATTAAATATCAATCAAAAAGGATTTTTTATGAAAAATACAATGACTACTATAGAAAGCTCTCTTCCAACTATAAATAAAGTTTATGCTCCTTTAGATTTTGTAGGAAATACTTTTGGTAAATATTTTGACTATAAGCGTGAAACAGCCATGATTGAGCATGAGACCAAAAAAGTAAAAGCTCAGGCAAAGATTATGGGTAAACAGATTGATGCCCAACTAAAAAAAGAACTTGACACAAATAATAAACAGTTTAAAAAAGAGATGAAGCGTTTAAACACTATTGCTAAAGATTTGAAAAATAGTGCTAAAGCTAAGAAAAAACTTTTAAAACAGATTGATAAATATATGAATATGTTAAGCGACAATAGTATTTCTGCTGAGTTTAGATTAACTATTCCAACTTTAATTTTAAAAACAAATGAACTATTGGCTCAAGAGAGTGACCAAGCCATTCAAAAGTTAAATATGATGAGTCACTTTGACCCTAATACAAAATTGATAGGAGAATAAGATGTTGCCATATATAGCATTAGCCGTTGTAGGATTAGGTGCGTATCTTTTAGATGATGCTAGTTCTAGTAATGCAAGAGCTAGAAGAGAGTATGATGATGCGTGTGATGAAGCTGAGGAGTGGTTAGAGCATAAGGCAAAACATGCTCGTAAAAAAGATGCATTAGATAAACTCTTTAAAGTTAAAAGAGCAAAGCAGAAAGTGGGTAATACTATCTATTCTGAACTAAAGGAGACCCAACAAGCTTTTCAAGATATTAATAACACTATTAAAAAGTCAAAAAAAACTTTGTCTAAACTATTTACAAAGAAAAACTTAAGTGACAGTAAAGCCAAAAAAAGAGAATTGCAAAAAGAGATTAATCTTGTGATAACTTCACGTAAAAAACTCTTTTCTACAAAAGATATACTACAGCAAAATATCAAAGAGTTAAAAGAGCGTTTAAAGGTTGCCAATGGTGAGACACGGATGGTACAAAAGCAGATAAACAGGTTATTAGATAAGGAGTAGTCAATGACCCCAAGAAATTTTCATAAGTTAGCGATTGTTAAAAGAGAAGCAAGAGGAGATACACGAAGTATTCCTTCAAAAAAGCTCTATTCTCGAAAAATCAAGCACCGTCAACGACATGTCTAAACAGTATGTTATTGCTTATGACATTCTTTCGCCTAAACGGGCTGTTCGAGTTCGTAAGTTGCTTTATGCTTACGCTTTTGGTGGACAAAAGAGTGTGTTAGAAATACCATTAAACACTAAAAGAGAGTTAACACTACTTTTAAAAGAGCTTCAACCTCTGCTAAATGATGAAGATAGTGTAAACATCATCGAGGTAAATAACACTATAAAGCTTTTTGGAAAAGCCGATATTTTAAAATATGATAAGGGGAGTGATAATAGTATGAGAGTTGCATTTGTAGATAAAAAGGGTGTTGAGCTAAAAGTTGAGTACAAGAGTTTAAAGATTGATGAGAAAAAAATTCCTCTTAGACTCCTTGATACGGTAGTTCTTGGAAGTGCTTGTGCATTAGAGAGCAAAGATATTTTAAAGATGACTAAAGAGGGTATTTCTTTGTTACTTGTATCGGCAAAAAGTGACGATATGGCGATTGTTTTCTCTGCAAAAAGCAAGAGTGCCGAGCTAAAGATGGAGCAGTATTTGGCTCAAAAAAAAGCATTGGTAATTGCAAAATATTTTATTGCTCAAAAGGTAGAGCTTCATGCTCAACAGTTGCTCACGCATGATATTGTTTTAGATACCTCTAAAGTGCTTTCCAACATAGAAAAAGCAAAGAGTACCCAACGACTTTTAGGCATAGAAGGGAGTTTTTCAAGTCAATATTTTAGACAATATTTTAAGCTTTTTCCTAAAAAACTACACTTAGGAAAACGAAGCAAACAGCCACCACTCGACCTAGGCTGTGGAAAACCCCCCACTACGCCGACTTCTCCATTTCCAGTTTTTGGATATTCTTATTAAAAAACTTCAAGAGTTCTTTACGAACAGTATCAGGAATATTCTCTTTTTCCCACTCTTTTAACTCTTTATAAGGAGTATTTTTTAGT
>WFYP01000035.1 GCA_015490055.1 Nitratifractor sp. | reverse complement strand
TCATAGCTATTATAATCTTGTATAGATACTTTTAGCTTAATAAAATCTATTTTAACTACTCCTTTTATTTTGCAACTTAGTTTCATTATATATACCTTTTTATTAGTAGTGTTTAATTGAAATTACTTATTTTATCATATTCTTATAAAGATATATAAAAAATGCTTCAGGTTGTGCAAAACATATTCCAGTATATTTATATTTTTTATCAAAATTTAAGATAAGATATTTATGTTTATCTACATTAAATATATTCATCTCCCCATTTTTATCTATACTGTATTCTACTTTTTTTTCTTTTAATACTTTTTCCACTTTATCTCTATCTATGCCGATATGTAATTTCTTTTCTAATTTTATCTGTAGTTGATTTTTTTCTTTAATGCAATTAACTACCTCTATTAGTGATATATATGCAATTAGTAAAAACAAAAGAGCTGAAAAAAGTATTTTTTTATCATAACAGATACGCCTCTGCATCAATAGCTTTTATGCCTCTATCTATTGCCTCTTTTGCCATTATTCCTGTAGCTTCTGTAGATATTAACTCTTTATCTTCATTATATAGTTTGGCACTCTTAACACCACAACTTGGACTTCTATCTTTACCTATGAATAGCTCTATATCTCCATTGCTCTCAAAAAATGATTTTGCGTACTCTTTTATTGGTGGGGTTAAGTCCGCATCAGTTAGGTTTGATATTACTTTTATCTCTGTAGAGTCTATTAAATCCATAGTTGGGCGAGGTGTGCCATAACAAAAATCTTCAGGACAAAATGGTATTAGTTCGTGTCCTTCTAGCTTACCTAAAAGTTTAGGGTCGTAGTTTTCGCTTCCGTCGTAGCGACATTTATTGCCAAGTAGGCAGGCTGAGATTGCTACTTTCATTAGGGTTCCTTTTCCTTTTATACTTTATCTATATCACACATTAAAACACTACCTAATTATATTCTGGACTTTTAAATATTTATATACGCGTAGGGTCGATTTATCGACCATAAAATAGGTATTTGTCTGAATTATTGGTCGATAAATCGAACCTACACGATAAGTAATAGTGAAGTGTAATACCATTACAACACCAAAAAGTACACTACTTTTATTTGTGCAGTAAGGATACTGCACACTACAACAAAGTGGAAAGTTTTCTTGTGCCTCAAGCTTACGGGGCAACACATAGGTTGCCCCCTACAAAGCTCTTGGCTCTGTGCACTAAGCTCTAAGCTCTTTAAAGGCTTAAAAGATAACCACCGACTTTATTTCGGTAAACTCTTCTAATGCAAATTTTGGTCCCTCTTTGCCTATGCCTGACTGCTTTGAACCGCCATAAGGTTGTATATCGAAGCGAACTGTTGGTATATCGTTTACTACCACACCACCAGCTTCGGCGTCGTCTATAAAGGCTTTTGTTAGCTTTAGAGAGTTTGTAAATATGCTGTATTGTAAGCCATATGGTGAGTTGTTTATTTTTTCGATTGCTTCATCGTATCCGCTAACTTTAACAAGGCTTACTATTGGGGCAAATACCTCTTGGCATACTATCTTCATATCGTCTGTTACTTCGGTCATAATTGTCGGTGGAAATATGCCATCTATCTCTTTGCCACCTGCTAGGGCTACTGCACCCTCATCTATTGCACTTGCTACCCAACTTTTGGCTCTAAGTTTTGCATCTTCGTTTATTAGTGGCCCCATAAAGGTATCTTCTTCGTATGGTGAGCCAACTTTAAACTGCTTTGTTTCATTCGCCATAAGTTCTGCAAATTTATCGTAAATATCTTCGTGTACATAGATTCTTTGAAGCGAAATACAAACTTGCCCACTATTATAAAACGAGCCAAATGCACATTTTTTGGCAGCATCTTCTAAATTAGCATCTTTGTCTATATATGTTGCGGCGTTGCCACCTAACTCTAGTGCTACCTTTTTAATACCTGCATTTTGCATAATAATTCTTCCAACTTGTGCAGAACCTGTAAAGCTAATAACTCTAGGTATTGGGTTGCTAACAAGTTCACTACCCACTTCGGCATCTCCATAAACTAAGCTTAAAGCATCTTTTATGGCATATTCACTTTCGATAAAAAGTTTTGCTAATGCATAAGAGCAAGCTGGTGCTTCTGGTGTTGGTTTTAGCACTACAGCATTTCCTGCTCCAAGTGCTGGTGCAATTTTGTGTGCTACCAAATTTAGGGGAAAGTTAAACGGTGTAATACAACTAGCAACCCCTACTGGCACACGCTTATAGTAAGCTAAAGCATCTTTGCCACTTGCTGTTGCATCGGTTGCTATTGTTTCGCCGTGTAAGTTTATAAGCTCTTTTGCTGTTATCTCTATTGTCTCAGCACATCTGATTGCTTCTACTTTCGCAAATGAGTATGGTTTTGCTACCTCATCTACAATTAATTTTGCAAAATCATCTACACGCTCTCTTAACTTTTTAGCTACATCTTCTAGCCAAGCAATTCTTTGACTTAGTGAAGATTTTGCAGCAATTTTAGAAGCTTTCTTTGCAATCTCTAATGCTCTCTTTGCATCTTCTACACTGCATAATGGATAAGTGCTAACCACCTTTTTACTGTAAGGGTTTTTTATCTCTACTATATTATCATTAGTTGCCTCTTCGCTTCCAAAAAATATTTTAGCCTCATTTACTTTCGCATCTTTACTATCGAAAATTCCAAACATTATTTACCTTTACTAGAACAACTCCCACTATTGCAGTGGCTCTTTTTTAATATAAATTTATATACAAAATCTTTTATAATTAGAATTATACACCAAACCCATAGAATATCCATAATAATATTATCTTTATAATCTAAAACATAGTAAAGAACCGGTATGCCTAATGCGATAATCCACTTAACATAGTAAAAAAATAGTATTCCTGCTCCGTAAAGGTCTTTAAGAACAGTTAAAATTGCTTTCATTTATAGGGCACCAAGCGCCTGTTTTACATTATCTTCTGCCATAGAGATATTCCATTCAGGGTCCCATACAACTTCTACTTCTACATTGTTTACACCATCTATTCTTTTTGGTGCATCTTCTACCCACTGGGTAATCATTTGATGCAGAGGGCATGCTCTTGTAGATAGTGTCATTGTAATTTTTACATTACAATCGTCATCTATAGCTACATTATAAATTAGCCCCATCTCTACTAAGTTAAATCCAACTTCTGGGTCGATAATTGTTCTTAATTCATCATATACTTGTTTTTCTGTTACTTTGCACATTGCTAATCCTCAACTTTAAAATTCAAAATATAGAAAACTGTTTGTACCATAAAGACAGCACCGATTGCTAACAATACAACACCACCTTTAAAAATATCATCGCTTCCTATCAATAACCCGACGGCACCAATAATTAAACCACTCATACTTAGCCAAAATGAGTACTCTATCTCTCTATCTGGTAACATTTCGTGTAGCATTGGTACTTTTTTCTTACCAACTAATTCACTAAATCTCTCGAACCAAACTAAAAATGGGATAATCTTTAATAAATGCCCATTTATAACAAATGTAATAAAGCCCATAACTATTAACCATACAGCAACTTTTAATCCATTTTCGAAGTCGAAAAATAGCCATAAAATACCAAAAAACAGTGATAAACCTAATGAAATAAATGCTACATAGATATGCTTATACCAAATATCAAGTAATTTTCTAGCTCTTATTTTATATAGAGTTGCAACTTGTTTAAGGTAAAATATTATACCTACGCCAATACCTAAAAGTGATATATCTGCAATATATGTAAGCTTAAATAAGCTAGCAATAGAGAATACAATTATAGAACCTACAACAATTTTAAATGCTCTCTCTACATCGCTGTCGTCATATCCGTGTGCTAAACCAAACATTGGCAAAAGTATCATACTTAAACCAATTACAGTAATTGTTACATAACCAAAAAGAACCAACACAATATGTATTGGTAAAAATCTGCCTATATCAACATTTATACCTGCACCGATAGCTAAAGCCATAAAGAAGCCAATAACTATTGCAATAGTTAAAAATATATTACCTGCTTTTACGCACTTTACAGTTAGGGTGTTTGATTCAGCTTTTTTAAGCGTCATAAGTGTTTCAAATAGAAATACTGACATTGCAACAAGCACCAATAAACCACCATAAGGCAGTACTGCTGGTGCAAACCAAAAACCTATAACCATCAAAATAGAACCAATAGCAAGTGCAGGAAAGATTATATAGTATAAATCAACACTAAAGTGCCCTACTTCTAAAACTACAGGTACTAATTGAGCCATTGCACCAAAAATAACTATCATCACAAAACCTAATAAAAATAGGTGTGCCCAGCCTACAATATTTAAATCGTTTAAATTAGAGTTAGAATTTAAAAAAAGTAGTGCGAATGTAGATATAAGATAGATAATAGAGCCAAATCTAAAGAATGGCTCTATCATTTTTAATGGTGGTGCAAAATCTTTCGATATGCTAAACATAACTAATTAACCTTCGCAAGACGCGTCATTAAGTTTTGCTTTTTCGCTTGCACCCTCTTTATAAGTAAACTCTAATGCAACTTTACCGTCATCAAGTTTCTTTTCAGTTATATTATAGTTCTCTTCTATTTTAGCAAGTAGCCCCATTGGTTTTTTATGGTTTATCATTACAAGCTTTTTGTTTGGACCATCTATTAACTTCAATCCAGCCATTGCATTTACCATTGGCTCTGGAGGACCACATCTGCTTGTATCAAATTCGTAAACCTCTACGCCATTATCGTCGTACTTATAAAAATCAACAGTTGCTCCTGCAACTTCTATTTTCTCTTTCATTTAATCTCCTTATATTTGATTAGCTTATATATAAATAAACTAATACTTATTTTAATACGGAGTGATTATATCCTATTTAAAATTAAAAAAGTTGATTTAAATCATTTTTTATTAATTTTAGGAATTTTAACTATAATTTTGTCATCTTTTAACTCATAATCTGCTTTTGCTCCATCTGCGTCTTTAGGTAATGTAAAACTCTGTACATATGAACTTCTTGAAAAACTTTTTACATTTCCATACTGTCCATTTGTTTTAGCCGCCTCTTTAGATTGCTCTACAGAAATTGTCAGTATTCCATTTTTAGCTTTTACATCTACTTTTGTATTTTTACCTTTACCTATTTTTAGGGCAACTTCGTAATGGTCTTTTTTATCTACAATACCACTACTCATCATACCACCACCACTAAATATTACTGGCATTTTAGAGCCACTAAAATTATTTTGCTCAAACACTTTAAACATACTATCCATCTGCTTTTGCATTTGATCCATTTGTTGCATTTGCATTTGAAAAACTTTATCCATTTGCTCAAATGGGTCATTCATAACTTTTGCACTGTTGCTCGCTCCAAATAGTGCCATAGATGTAACTAATGGTAATAGAATTTTTTTCATAATTAACTCCTTAATTGATAAATTTATAATCATATGCTATTATACAAATGTTAAAAAAATATTAATGCAACTTATGTAGCATTACAGATTAACTACATAACAAATTGATATTATAACAAAAAGAAAAAGGAAGAAACAGATGAAGAAACTAATGTTAATAATTGCACTATCATACTCGCTATTTGCAGAATTAAAAGATGTAAATGCAGATACATTAATTAAAATGCAAAAGCAGGGAGTTCCAGTAATAGACATTAGAACTCCACAGGAGTGGAAAGATAGAGGTATTATTAAAGGCGCTCATAAAATTATGTTCTTTACCCCATTAGGTAGAGCAAATGTACCAAACTTTATGTTCAAATTAGGACATTTAGTTAAAGATAAAGAACAACCATTTATAATATATTGTGCACACGCAAACAGAACAAAAGAGTTAGGCAAATGGCTAAGCGATAAATTAGGATTTAAAAAAGTTTACGAATTAAAAGGCGGTATAGAGTACGGCTGGATAAACACTAAGCATAAAACTGTCAAATAGATGCAGGTAAAAGCTTTTAGCTTTAGGCTTTAAGCTTTCTGCTTCCTTAGCATTTACCAGATAAAATATAATCAGTAGCAGTAATTACATATGGATTATTTTTATTATTCTTATTGTAAACAATGTATAAAGTTCTATCCATTGCAATACCATGAATTCTTGATTGAAAGAGCTTTTTATCATTAACCTCTTGTGCTATTGCATATTTAGAGATTATAGATACTATTGGTCTTTCTAGGTTTTGCTTGCTTCTACTAATAGTGTTAAGTACAGCTGTTGAGCTATTTACTTCAGATACTATATTAAAATCTTTACATGATACATTAAGATTTTCAAACTTCTCTTGAACTATTTTTCTAGTATGGCTACCAACTTCACGACAAACCCAATCGAAATTATATAAATCTTCTGTATTTACAACTCTAGGAAGTGGTGTATTACTTACAAGTACTAGCTCATCATCTAACCATTTTCTATATACTAAATCTTCATCATAAATAGGAGCTTCTATAAGTCCTAAATCTATTGAACGCTCTTTTAATTTTTCGACTATAACTTTACTAACTTCTATAGTTAATTTTACATCATTTCCAATAGATTTTTTTATCTCTTGTAAACACTCACCAGGTAATATATAATTACCAATAGTAAAAGAAGCCCCGAGATTAAAGGTAATATCTTTATCTATAATTTTTAATATCTTGTTCTCTGCTTGAACAACAGCTGCCTCTAATTCCACTGCAATTTTATATAACTCTTCACCCGTAGATGTAAGTTTAATGCCACTCTTTTTTCTCTCTATTAATTTAGTCTCTAAATAGCTTTCTAAATACTTAATTTGCTGAGTCACAGCAGGTTGAGATACCCCAAGTTTATTAGAGGCTTTAGAAAAACCTCTTTCTCTAACAACAATTAAAAATGTCTCCAATTTTGAAAAATCTTTCAGCAAAATATGCCCCTTCCTAGAAATATATACAAAAAGCAACTTCAGATATAACAATAACTTATTGAATAATGTTAATATTCTAACATAACATTTTGTAATCTCTTCTTATTTGATTGCTTAAATATATAAATAATTAATTTTTATACTAAAATATAGTTATTAAGTGATACTAAACTTAACACTTTGATAAAATAATAAAACCTTGACTATAATTGAAACATAATACACTTAATACTATTTTAACGATAGAGAATGTATAATAATAATAAAAAAGAGAATAGATGCTAGATGAGCTAAACGAATCGCAACGAGATGCTGCAACACATATTGATGGTCCGCTACTAATATTAGCAGGTGCAGGTAGTGGAAAGACCAAAACACTTACAACTCGTTTAGCATACCTTATAGGCGAGGTGGGCATAGACCCACTAAACACTTTAACACTAACTTTTACAAACAAAGCCGCAAGCGAAATGAGAAACCGTGCCATAAGGCTTATAGGCGAGAGTTCAAGCTCTATGCCACTGCTTTGTACATTCCATAAATTTGGGCTTCTGTTTTTAAAATTTAATATCTCAAGACTTGGCAGAAAAAATACATTTAACATAATAGATAGCGACGACCAAAAAAGAATGGTAAAAGCGATATGTAAAGATTTAAAAATTGAGTTGCAAACCTCTTTTTTAACAAGCGAAATATCTAAATATAAAAATATTCTACTAGACCCTCAAGAGGCGTTAGAGAAAGCAGAACTAGCAGACTATAAAAAAGCTGCAAAAGTATATATAGAGTATCAAAAAAGATTACTAGAGAATAATTTAGTAGATTTTGATGACTTGCTGGCTTTAACATATAAAATACTATTAGAGAATGATGATTTAAGAGAAGAGACAAATAATCGATACCAATACATAATGGTAGATGAGTATCAAGACACTAACGAATTGCAGTATCAATTACTAAAACTTTTAGCAGGTGAGAGAAGAAACTTATGTGTCGTTGGAGATGACGACCAGAGTATTTATGGTTGGCGTGGTGCAAATATTCGAAATATATTAGAGTTTCATAATCATTTCGAAGGCTCAAAAGTTGTTAAATTAGAGGTAAACTACCGCTCGACACAGCAAATTTTAGATGTTGCAAATAAGTTAATAGAGCACAACCGTAAAAGACTTGGCAAAAAGTTAATAAGCCATATGGGCGAAGGCGAAGATGTAAAACTGCTCCATTCAATGGATGAAGTTTACGAAGCTAGAACCATAGCTAGTGAAATAAAAGATTTAATAAACCGTGGCGTAAACCCGAGCGAAATAGCTGTGTTATACAGAATAAATGCTCTATCTCGTTCTTTAGAAGAGGGTTTTAGTAAAGCTGGGCTTGCTTATAAATTAATTGGTGGTATTCGCTTCTATGAGCGTGCCGAAATAAAAGATATTATAAGCTACCTTAGAATTATTAGTAATAGTGATGACGACTTCTCGCTTTTAAGAGTTATAAACAAACCAAAACGCGGAATTGGGGCTTCTAGTTTAGGTAAGATAAGAGATTTTGCCGAAAAGAAAAAGCTTCCTATTTTTACAGCTTTAAGCACAGCCACAAGTGAAGAGTTGGCATCTATTCTTAGTAAAAAGGCTATTAAAAATGTAGAAGAGTTTATAGAAACCATAAAACTCCTGCAAGCTGAAAAAGATAATTTAGGTACACTTATAAACCTATTCGATGAGCATATAGGTCTGCGAGAGTACTACTCTGCAATGGTTGATGGTTTCGATAGAGTTTTAAACATAGATGAATTTTACGGATACTTTAGAGATGCAATATTTAAAGATGAAGAACTAACATTAGAAAAGTTTTTAGCCGATATAACTTTGCAAAGCGACCAAGACCAAGTAGAAGAAGATGCCATAAATATTATGAGTGTACACGCTTCTAAAGGTTTAGAGTTTGAGTATCTATATGTTATTGGCTTAGAAGAAGAGTTTTTCCCAATTATTAGCGAAACAACCGATATAGAAGAAGAACGCCGTTTAGCATATGTAGCATTTACAAGAGCAAAAAAGAGCTTAACACTATGCTACATAGATAGCCGTTTCTACAAAGGTCAGAGAAAACATGTAAAAAAGAGCCGATTCTTAGGCGAAGCTGGACTTGTTAAACACGCTAGCCTTAAAGTTACAAAATCGGCTGATTATAATAAAGGCGATTTAGTAAAGCATAAAATATTTGGTATAGGAAGAGTACAAGAGGTAACAAAAAGTGGCAAAGAGTATAAATTAAAAATAAACTTTGGCGGAAACCACAAAGAGATATTAAGCTCGTTTGTAGAACCGATATAGAGAGAGCTTAGAGCTAAGGGCTAAGAGCAGAGAGCTAATTTGTGCGACTTCGTCGCTTTAAAAACTATTAACCATCAACCAAAAAACGGAGTTTTTTTTGAACAGACTATTTGTAGTAAATAAACCTATATTTGTATCATCGAATAACTATATGTATAGAATAAAGCGTAAATATGGAACTAAAAAAGTTGGCTTCTCTGGCACACTTGACCCATTTGCTACTGGGTGCTTAATTGTAGCAACTGGTGTATATACAAAGCTATTTCAGTTTTTAGATAAAGCTCCAAAAAGTTACCGTGCAACTATGTGGCTTGGGGCTAGCTCGGATAGTTTAGATATAGAGAATGTTACAAGTATAACTGAGTGCCCTACCCTAAATTTAGAAGATATTAAAGCTACTCTAAATTCTTTAATTGGCTCACTAACATATCTACCGCCAAAATATAGTGCCAAAAAAATATCTGGTAAAAAGGCTTACGATTTAGCACGAGAAGGTAAAGATGTTAAGTTAAAAGAGATAACATCACAAATTTACAGCATAAAATTGATAAACTACAACCACCCATTTATAACTTTCGAAATCGAAGTTAGCGAAGGCTCTTATATCCGCTCTATCGCACAAGAGATAGCAAACCGCTTAAATGTTACAGCTACACTAAGTGCCCTGCACCGCATAAACGAAGGTAAGTTTAGATACGAAAACCAAAAGGCACTAAACCCATTTAAGTACCTAAAAATACCAACAAACCACTTCTTAGCCGACGAAGATGTGCTAGAGCTTGGCAAAAAGATAGACGCAAGCTATTTTGAAAAGCAAGATAGTGGCACATACCTAATAGAGACAAAAAACTTTTACTCAATAATAGAGATAAACGATATAGAGGTAAAATATAGACTCAACAGAATACCAAAGCCAATTTTAGAGGATTAAAATGAAAGAAAAATCGTACGCAAAAGTAAATATTTTTTTAAAAATCACAGGCACAAAAGAGCATAATGGCTCAACATACCACACTCTAAACTCTCGCTTTATGCTAGTAAAAAATCTATACGACATAATAGAGTTTGTACCCCAAAAATGCGACACTTTTACAATAGAGGGGCTAGATATTCCAAAAAAGCAAAATATTATCTACAAAGCATACAAAGCCCTAAATGCTCACACAGGAGACTTAGACATTATAGAGTTTTTTTACAATCACAAAGTTGTAGTTAAAAAAAATATCCCCTTTGGTGCAGGTTTAGGCGGAGGTAGCTCTAACGCTGCAACTTTTATGAATATGGTTAAAAAAGCTTGCAACTTACAAATTGAGACCGAAGCTTTAGCTAATATCGGTGCAACAATAGGTGCAGATGTACCATTTTTTATTTACGGCTACAACAGTGCAAATGTAAGCGGTTTTGGCGAAATTATCGAAGAGTTTGAAGAAGAGCCACTAAATTTAGAGATTTTTACCCCAGATATACACTGCAACACTGCCCTAGTTTATAAAGCTTTTAAAGAAAATTATCTTAAAGATGCTAAAGCAAACGCAGGAGCTAGCTATATGCTAAACAGTTCACTAGATATTTTAAATAGCACCAAAGATGCAACAAAACTAAACGATTTATACAAAGCAGCACTGTTAATATATCCCGAGCTAAAAAAGCACGAAAAAGAGGGCTACTACTTTAGCGGTAGTGGAAGCTCATTTTTTAAAATAGATAAATAATATGCTGAATTTTGATTTGATGAAAGAACTTATGCTATGTAAAAAGTAATAGGTAGGGTCCAACGCCATTAAATTAATAGTTTTAACTCCATAAAATGTATAAAGCTAAAAGCTAGCCACTGCGTCATTCCCGTGCAAACGGGAATCCACGGTTTAAATTATCAAAAAAGTTAAATTGCAACTTATAGGCAGTTAAGATTGTAGATTCCCGTTTTCACGGGAATGACGGCGATGGTAGATTATCAATTTTATTTAATAACTGAAGTTACGCACTATATAC
>WFYP01000034.1 GCA_015490055.1 Nitratifractor sp. | reverse complement strand
ATCTTATGCTCAAAGTACAATTTCTATTTCTTCTGTCATTAAACCAGAATTTATTGTGGCTTGTGAATTTCCAAAAGATTTGGATTGTATATAAAGAAGTAAAAAGGATAAAGTTAAATGAATTACACCCCACCCTACACAATAACATCTAAAATGCTTACTCTTGCTACTTCAATAGGGGAAGAACTTACGAAAATAGAGTTTGATGCTCATAAAAATATTACTCCTATGCTTCGTAAGAAGAATCGTATTAAGACATTAACAGGAACACTTGAGATAGAGGGGAATTTCTTGGGTGAAGAGAAGATTACGGCTATAATAGATGGTAAAAGAGTATTGGGAAGTTATCAAGAAGTGCTTGAAGTTGAGGGTGCTATAAATGCATATAAAGAGTTTGAAAATTATCGTTTTGATGAACTGGATGACTTACTAAGAGCTCATAAGATTTTGATGAAAGATATTTTAAAAAATGCAGGTAGTTTTAGAACTATGAATGTAGGTGTTGGAAACGAGCAAGGGGTTAGCCATGTTGCCCCACCGTTTGGAGTAGTGCCTGATTTGATGAGAAATTTGTTTGAGTGGTTAAAAAATAGTGAAGAGCATTTACTTATAAAATCTTGTGTATTTCATTATGAATTTGAATTTATACACCCTTTTAATGATGGTAATGGTCGTATAGGACGGCTTTGGCAAAGTGTAATTTTATATCATTGGAGAAAAGTATTCAGTGCAATCCCAACTGAAAGTATTATTAGAGATAATCAAGAAGAGTATTATAAAATGCTTGAAATTTCAGGTAATCTAGGAGAAAGTACACCATTTATAGAGTTTATGCTTGAAGTTATCTTGCAAAGTATTAAAAGTTCGGTAAAGAGTTCGGTTAAAAGTTCGGTAAACACAGAAAATAAAATTTTAGAGTATTTAAAAGAGAATCCAAAAACAACTATAAAAGAGTTGGCTGAAATCTTAAATTTAACAACTAGAGCTATTGAAAAGCAGATAGCAAATTTGAAAAGCAACAATAAACTTATAAGAGTTGGAAGTGCTAGAAAAGGTTACTGGGAAGTAAAGGAGTGATATGCTAAATATATTAATAGATAATATAGAAGTTATTAATACGCAAGCAGATAGTTTACTCTGCTTGCTTTAGGAGAAGAAATTATAGGGATGTAAATTAAATTACATCATTCCCATTCCGCCCATACCACCCATGTCTGGTGACATTGGGGCTTGGTTTATGCTCTCTTCTTTTACTTCGCTTACTGTTGCTTCTGTTGTTAGAAGTAAGCTTGCAACGCTTGTTGCGTTTTGTAGGGCTACTCTTTCAACTTTTAGAGGGTCGATAATTCCAGCTTCGAACATATCTACATATTCGCCAGTTGCTGCGTTAAAACCTTCGCTTGGGTTTTCGCTGTGGCTTACTCTATCAGCAACAACGCCAGCGTCGAAGCCTGCATTTTCTGCAATTTGTTTAATTGGTGCTTTAATAGCTCTTAAAATGATTTCTGCACCGATTTTTTCGTCGCCCTCTAGCTCGATAGATACCTTCTCTCCAGCTTTTACAAGTGCTGCACCACCGCCGATTACTATACCTTCATCAACTGCTGCTTTTGTTGCACTTAGGGCGTCATCTACTCTATCTTTTTTCTCTTTCATCTCTGTCTCTGTAGCAGCACCAACTTTAATGACTGCAACACCACCGCTTAGTTTTGCTAAACGCTCTTGAAGCTTCTCTTTGTCATATTCGCTAGTTGTATTTTCGATGTGTGCTCTAATTTCATTTACTCTAGCTTCTACTTCAGCTTTATCACCTTTACCATTTACAATAGTTGTATTGTCTTTATCGATTACAACTCTTGCAGCTTGTCCTAATTGGTCTAGTTCTGCTTTATCTAAAGATAAGCCTAACTCTTCAGTAATTAGCGTACCGCCTGTTAAGATAGCGATATCTTTTAGCATCTCTTTTTTTCTATCGCCAAAGCCTGGTGCTTTAACAGCTGCGATATTTAAAATACCTTTTAATCTGTTTAGAACAAGTGTTGCTAACGCTTCACCCTCTACATCGTCTGCAATAATTAGTAGCGGACGGCTAGTTTGTTGAGTCTGCTCTAATAGGTGAATTAAATCTTTTAGAGAACTAATTTTTGCATCTGTAATTAAAATTAGAGGATTCTCTAACTCTGTTGTCATCTTTTCGCTATTAGTTACGAAATATGGGCTTAGGTAGCCTCTATCAAACTGCATACCCTCTACAACATCTAGTTCGTCGTTAATTCCTTTAGCTTCCTCAACAGTGATAACACCATCTTTGCCAACTTTTTCCATAGCTTCTGCAATTAAATCACCAATTTTACTATCTGAGTTAGCAGAAATTGTAGCAACTTGTGCAATCTCTTTCTTATCTTTTACCTCTTTTGCACTAGCTTTAAGCTCTTCGGTAATTGCAAGAGCCGCTTTATCCATACCTCTTTTTACTTCGATTGGGTTTGCACCTGCTGTAATGTTTTTAAGACCCTCTTTAAAGATAGAGTGTGCTAAAACTGTTGCAGTTGTTGTACCATCTCCAGCTTCGTCTGCTGTGTTACTTGCAACCTCTTTTACAAGTTGTGCACCCATATTCTCTAATGTATCGTCTAGTTCAATCTCTCTTGCAACTGATACACCATCTTTTGTAATACTTGGAGCACCAAAACTTTTTTGAATTAATACATTTCTACCTCTTGGACCCATTGTAACTTTTACAGTATCTGCTAATTTCTTAACACCTGTATATAAACCATTTCTTGCTGCATCGCTAAAGAATATCTCTTTTGCCATCTCTTTCTCCTTATACTATATATATTGTTTTATATCTTTTTAGGAAACACAGACTTTAGTCGCGTAAAATATTGCGAGACTAAAGCCATTGATTCCAAAATAAACTATTTTAATAATCCTAAAATATCATCGCTTGTTAAAATTAAATACTCTTTGCCATCTAGTGTGATTTCGCTTCCAGAGTATTTACCAAATACTACTGTATCACCCTCATTTATACCTTCTTCTACTGCGTCTGGACCAACTGCCAAAGCTTTACCTTGTAGAGGCTTCTCTTTTGCATTGTCTGGAATAATAATTCCGCTTGCAGTTGTTGTTACCTCTTCTTCTCTCTCTACTAATACTCTATTAGCTAATGGTTGAAAGTTCATTATCTTTCTCCTTACCATAAATTTTTGTGTCGCTATTATAGTAAGATTTTTTATAAATGTCAATAGATTTTCTATTAAAAACTAAATAATCTTTAGTCTAATAGACTAAACTAATATGATATCTAAAAATCAACTACAAAAAATGGATAATTTATTTTTAATTTAATATTATTTTAATGTTTATTTGGTTAATATTTCGCTCACAATTACTTAGTGGCAAGGTAGCTCAGCTGGTTAGAGCGCTGGTCTCATAAGCCGGAGGTCGGGGATTCAAGTTCCCCCCTTGCTACCAT
>WFYP01000033.1 GCA_015490055.1 Nitratifractor sp. | reverse complement strand
ATATGTTACTCCCATATTAAAAAATGTGAGAAAGAGCAACTTCGACCCTGCTCTTATCTCACATGGGAAGGGTTTAACATTATGTAATGCGTTGTGTCTAATAAAAAGACACCTTTTATTATATCACAATATAAATAAAACAAGGAAAGGTCTATTATGAAAAAAATTATTTTTTCATTAGCAACTGTTGTAGCATTAAGTGCTACAGCATTCGCTGGTAAAAATGTTGCACCGGTAACTATACCGCCAGTACCAGTACCAGAAAAACCACAGCTACCTCAAACTCCAGCTGTTGTTCCACCACTAGGTTTATATATAGGTGGTGGTTTAACTTTTGTTAAAAGCGAGTGTACCTGTAAACCATTAACTTTATCAAATAATGCTTCAACTACTACAAATAGTGCAAAAACATATGGCATAAATTTAAAAGCTGGTTATTCATTTACTGAGTATTTAGCTATTGAAGCTAAATACCTTTATACACCATGGGGAGATAAAGATAAAACACTTAAACATTATGGTGTATATCTTAAACCTATAGCACCAGTTAATGAGAACATAGATGTTTATGGTTTAGTAGGTTATGGTAAAACTGAGTGCGAAACTTTAAATCAATCTTTTAAAGGTTTAGCTTGGGGTCTAGGTGCAGAATATACATTTGGACAAAAGAAAGATGGCATAAAAAACGGTTGGGGTGTTTATGCTGAATATACAAGACCTCTTAAAAAAAGTGGTTCTAAAGATATTACTACTAATGCTCTTAGCACTGGGGTATCTTACCACTTCTAATCTTAGCTTCTTTTATATAAAGCTTACTAAATGAGCTAGACATTCAATGTCTGGCTCTTTTTCCCCCATTTTACCTTACTATGTTTATATTTCAAAATGACATACTTAAGTTACCTTTAATATTTTTGTGTTACAATTATGTAATAAACAAAACAAGGAAACTAAAATGAAAAAAATAACAATAGCTATTGCAAGCCTTGCAATAATGGCTGTATCTGCACAAGCAGGAAAAAATGTAGTACCTGCTCAAGTTAAACCAATTCCTGTACCGGTATATGCACCACTAGGATTGTATTTAGGTGGAGCATTAACATATTCTCATAGTAAATGTCAATGTGATCCAAGCCTTCAGTGCAGTACTAATGGTACAAATACTGTAAGTTGTGCTCAAGTTCATGGTGGAACAACATATGGAATTGATTTAAAAGCTGGTTATATGTTTAATCAATATATTGGCATCGAAGGTAAATATATTTACACTCCTTGGGGAGATAAAAATAAAACACTTAAACACTACGGTTTATATCTTAAGCCAACATATCCTATAAATGACCATTTAGATATTTATGCACTTTTAGGATATGGTAAAACAGAGTGCGAAACTTTAAAAGGTTCTCAAAAAAGTTTTGCATGGGGTGCAGGTGCTGAATACACAATCAATAAAAAAATATCTGGTAAAAAAGATGGCTTAGGTGTATTTGTAGAGTACTTAAGACCATTAAAGAAAACAGGTAATAAAAATATTACAGTAGATATGGTAAATGCTGGTATATCTTATAACTTTTAATTAAGTTCTTCAAAGATTTATCTTTGGAGGCTTTATCTTCTCTCTATCTTTATGCTCTTTTCTTCCTTTAAAAAACCAAACTACAAATCCTATACCTAAAGTAATATTAAAAATACTATTTTTACCTAATGATTTTAACTGTCCATACAAAAACTTATGTAAAAAATCTATAGAGTTTTTCTCTTTTAATGCAAAATATTTACTTATCTCATCACCCCAAAAGAAGGCTATAATTTCAGGAACAAAGAAAAATACAATAATCCCAACCAAAGCCCACCAACTATGTCCTGGTTTTAACTGCTTTTTTAACTCTTCTAATTTTTCTTGATTAATGCGAACTCTGTATTTCATTTTTTTCCTTTTGGGAAAAGCTCTGTGTCTCAATGTAGGGGCAGACCTATGTGTCTGCCCGTTAAATTCAACCTCTATAAAAATACCACTAATAACAAAAATCATTTTTGGCTATTTAAACAGGCGGGACGACACATAGGTCGTCCCCTACAGCAGTAAGTTAAGCAAAGCTTAACTTACTCCACCGTTACCGATTTTGCTAAGTTTCTTGGCATATCTACATCGTTGCCCAAACGCACTGATATTTCTAGTGCCAATAGCTGTGTTACTACCATCATTTCGAAAAACTCTAACATTGGGTGACTTGCGTACTTTGTTTGAACAAAATCATCGGCTAAATCAAAGGCCAAAGGTGATATTGCTAAGATTGTAGCATCTCTAGCACTTAACTCTTCTACATTAGATTTTATTTTATCATAAAGCAAACTTTTTGGCATTAAAGCCACTGTAAACAAGTTACTATCTGCTAAGGCTATTGGTCCATGCTTCATCTCACCTGCTGGGTAGCCCTCGGCATGTAGGTAGCTAATCTCTTTAAGCTTTAATGCACCCTCTAATGCTAGTGGGAAGAATATATCTCTTCCTATAAAGAAAAATCCGTGCCCATGGAGGTATCTTTTAGATAATCTATGCATTTTAGCATGCAACTCATCTGTAACTTTTAAAACCTTGGGGCTGTGTCTCATCGCATCTATTTCGTTAGCTATCAAATCTTTTGATATACTTTGTCTCTCTTGTGCAACATAAAGAGCCAATATCCAAAGAAGCATTGTTTGTGTAGCAAACGCCTTTGTACTAGCTACCCCTTTTTCTATTCCTGCACGAGTAAGTAGTGCAACATCGCTCTCTCTAACGATAGATGAGTTATCAACATTACAGATACTCAAACTCTTAAGCCCAGCTCTTTTAGCCATCTTTAAAGCCTCTAAAGTATCAGCTGTCTCTCCACTTTGAGAAATTGTAACAAATAGTGTATCGTCACTTAATAGTGGCTTTTTATATCTAAATTCGCTTGCAATCTCTACATCGCATCTAACTTTTGCCAACCTCTCAAATAGATAAGAAGCAGCTAATGCACTATGGTAACTTGTACCACACGCACATATTTTAATTGCATTTATTCCATCAAAAAAGTCACTATCAAGTTCATCTAATACAATTTCTGACTCCAGCACACGCCCCATCATGGTATCGGCTATTACTGTTGTCTGCTCATAAATCTCTTTCTCCATAAAGAAGCGGTAGCCATCTTTTTGTGCTGATACCTTATCGCTACTAAGTGGCTTTGTTGTAAAGCTCTTTTTGCCATTTGCATCAAACAACTCTACTTTGCCATCTTTCGCATAGCCATATTCACCATCTTCTAAATAGTAAACCTCTTTAGCTTTACCGATAATTGCAGTATCTGATGATGCAAAATAGATATCTTCGCCATCAAAGCCAATAAGCATAGGCGAACCATTTTTAGCAAAAAATAGTGTATCTGGGGCACCCTGTGTAATTAAAAGCGTTGCATATGCTCCATCTAATCTATCAATAGTACTTTTAAAGGCATCAAATGGCTCTTTATCTAAAGCATTTTGCTCGAACAGATGAACTATAACCTCTGTATCTGTTTGACTTAAAAAGTTTACACCTTTAGCTATTAACTCCTTTTTAAGCTCTTGATAATTTTCGATAATTCCATTATGCACAACATAACTATTTTTACCCAAATGCGGATGGGCATTTAGCTCATTTGGTTTACCATGTGTTGCCCATCTTGTATGCCCAATAGATACCCCAAAAGAGTCTGCTTTGAAATCTTTAGCTTTCTGTACCAAATTCTCTAGCTTGCCAACAGCTTTAAAGCTGTTTAAGTTATTCCCCTCTATTACTGCAATTCCAGCAGAATCGTAACCTCTATACTCTAACTCTTTAAGCCCATCTAGCAATATCTCTTTCTTCTCTTTAGCACCTACATAGCCAACAATTCCACACATTCAAACTACCCTTTTAAAAAGTTCTCTATATTTTTTACTCTTTTTTCTACCTCTTCAAGCCCGATTATATACATTACCTCATCAAGCCCCGGACCACTCATAGAGCCAAGCAGTGCAACTCTTAAAGGCTGACCCAACTTGCCAAAGCCTATCTCTTTTTGCTCTACTAACTTTTGCATAACTTCGTGATAATCCTCTTTAGAGTTTAAACTATCACTACTCTTTAATAGCTCTACAAAATCTTTTATTATAGTTAATGCTTCGCCTTTAAACGCTTTTTTAATAGCCTTTTCATCATACTCTTTTGGCGTATTTAAAATTTTATTAATCTCATTTGCTAACTCAACTAAAGTTTTAGCTCTCTGTTTTGTTGCATTTAATATAGCATCAATTTTATCACTATTTTCTAAATCAACCCAAAAATCTTTCAAAAGTTCAACTAACTTTTCATTGCTACTATTTTTAATATAGTGTGCATTTAACCAAAGTAATTTATCTAAATTATAACTAGATGCACTCTTATTAATATTTTTAGGGTCAAAAAGCTCTATCATCTCTTCGATACTAAAAATCTCTTGGTCGCCATTACTCCAACCAAGGCGAACTAAAAAGTTAATTAACGCCTCTGGCAGATAACCAGCCTTTTTATACTCCATAACATCTAAGGCACCATCTCTTTTGCTAAGCTTTTTGCCCTTTTCATTGTTTATCATTGCAACATGATAAAACTTTGGCGGTTTAAAACCTAATGCATTATAAACAACCAACTGTTTTGGTGTATTATATAGATGGTCATCGCCACGAATTACATCTGTTAAACCCATCTCATAATCATCAATAGCTACAACGAAGTTGTAAGTTGGTGTGCCATCGCTTCTTGCAATAATAAAATCATCTACTTCACTTGCTGCAATTTTAATATCGCCTTTAATGCCGTCATTAAACTCTATAAAGCCCTCTTGAGGAGCTTTTATTCTAATTACTGGCTCTACGCCAGCTGGTGGCTCGCCACAAAAATCACGGTATCGTCCATCGTATCTTGGGCGTTCACCTTGAGCTTCTTGCTCTGCTCTTAAAGTATCTAGCTCCTCTTTTGTCATATAACACTTATACGCCTTGCCCTCTTCTAAAAGCTTGGCAATATACTCTTTATAAACATCAAATCTTTGCGATTGATAAACTACATCGCCATCATAATTTAAACCAACCCAATCAAAAGCTTTAAGTATCGCTTTTAATGCATCTTCTGAGTTTCTACTAAGGTCTGTATCTTCAATTCTTAGTAGAAACTTCCCACCATTTTTTCTAGCCCATAACCAACTAAACAGAGCCGTTCTTAAACCACCAATATGTAAATACCCCGTAGGACTTGGTGCAAATCTTGTAATAACCATTGTTTTACCTTGTAGTAAGCCAAAAGCTTAAAGCTTAAAGCCTAAAGCTAAAAACCAATACGCTTTTAGCTTTGTGCTTAGAGCTTTAAGCTTTACTAGCCTTTGTAGTTTTCTAAATATTTTGTATCGAAATTATTGCTTCTAAAGTCTTCGTTTCTCATCATTTTACGATGAAAATCTATTGTTGTTTTAACACCTGCAACTTCAAACTCGTCTAAAGCTCTTTGCATCTTTGCAATCGCTCGCTCTCTATTCTCACCCCATACGATTAGTTTACCAATCATAGAGTCATAATGAGTAGGAATTATATAGTTACAGTATGCGTGAGTGTCAATTCTAACATCTTTACCGCCTGGTGCTATCCATTTTTGAATTTTCCCTGGGCTTGGCAAAAAGCTAACTGGGTCTTCTGCTGTAATTCTACACTCTATCGCATGCCCTTTTAACTCTATCTCTTCCTGTTTTGGTAAAGCTTTGCCCTCAGCAATATTTATCATCTGCTCGATAATATCTAAGCCACTTACCATTTCACTAACACAGTGCTCTACTTGAAGTCTTGTATTCATCTCCATAAAATAAAAGTTTTTATGCTTATCTACCAAAAATTCAAATGTTCCTGCACCTTCGTATTTTAAAAACTCTGTAGCTTTTACTGCTGCTTCGTGCAACTCTTTTCGTCTTGCATCATCTAAAACCTCAGCAGGAGACTCTTCTATAAGTTTTTGGTGGCGTCTTTGCATAGAGCAGTCTCTCTCGCCAACATGAATTGCATGCCCAAAGCTATCACCAAGTACCTGCACCTCAACATGGCGTGGAGCTTCGATAAACTTCTCCATATATAGTGTGCCATCTGCAAATGCATTTATCGCCTCTGCTTCACACGCTAAGAAAGCATTTTCTATATAACTTTCATCTTCAACAATACGCATACCTCTACCGCCACCACCAGCAGCCGCTTTTAAAATAATTGGATAACCAACATCTTTAGCTAATTCTCTTGCTTCTTCAGGGGTTTTAACTGCACCATCACTACCCGGAATTGTTGGTACACCAGCCTCTGCCATAACTTGCTTAGCTTTAGATTTATCTGCCATAAGTTGCATAACTTCAACAGATGGACCGATAAATTTAATACCGTGATGTCGGCAAATCTCTACAAAATTTTGATTTTCACTCAAAAAACCATAACCAGGAAAGATAGCATCACACTCTGTAAGTTCAGCTGCCGACATAATTGCCGGAATATTTAAATAGCTATCTGCACTTTTAACATCACCAATGCATATCGCCGCATCTGCAAATTTAAGATAAGCAGCATCTTTATCGCCCTTAGAGTAAACAACAACTGCCTCTTTACCCATCTCTTTAATTGTTCTAATAGCTCTTAGGGCAATTTCGCCTCTATTTGCTATTAAAATTCTTTTTAACTCTTTTGCCATATTTACAGCTTTTCTATTTTAAATAGTGGAGTATCGTACTCGATTGGTTGCCCATCTTGCACTAAAACTTCTAAAATTTTGCAATCAAACTCTGCCTCTAGCTCATTCATAATCTTCATAGCTTCTAAAATACAAAGCGTTTGACCCTTTCTAACACTATCACCAGCCTTAACAAAAGCAGGAGAATCAGGCGATGGAGAAGCATAGAATGTTCCAACCATTGGAGATGTAATAAACTCCCCACTAATTTCTTCTACAGCAGGTGTAGTAGCTGTTTGAGTAGCTACTTCCGCAACAGGAGCAGTAGCAACTGGTGCAGCAGCTGGAGCACTTGTTACCACAACATCGCTACCCTCTCTCTGCATAGCTACTTCAAATTCACCATCTTTAACTTTAAGCTTACCTAGCTTGCTTCTACCAAATACTCTTATTAACTCTTTAATCTCTTCTAAATTCATTAAATTATCCTCTCTAAGTTAAGCCTTGCAGACTTATAACATAAAAAATTTTGGATATAATACCATAAATCATATAAGGAATAAGAAGTTTATGGGTTTAAAATCAGATAAATGGATACGAGAAATGTCGCAAAAAGGTATGATAACCCCATATTGCGAAGGATTAGTAGGCGAAGGTGTTGTTAGTTACGGGCTTAGCAGTTACGGCTATGATATTAGAGTAAGCGATGAGTTTAAAATTTTTACAAATATTAATGCACAAGTAGTTGATCCAAAAGATTTTGACGATGCTAATGTAGTAGATTTTAAAGGCGATGTCTGCATAGTGCCACCAAACTCTTTTGCACTTGCTAGAACAGTAGAGTACTTTAAAATGCCACCAAATGTACTAGCAATCTGCCTTGGAAAAAGCACATATGCAAGATGTGGAATTATAGTAAATGTTACCCCTTTCGAGCCAGGATTTGAAGGGCACATAACTATAGAGATAAGTAACACTACCCCTCTTCCTGCAAAAATTTATGCAAACGAAGGAATCGCACAAGTGCTATTTTTAGAAGGCGATGAGCAGTGCGAAACAACATACGCAGACAGAAAAGGCAAATACCAAAGCCAAGAGGGAATTACACTGCCTAGAATTTTGAAAAAATAATTTTATTATAGGGGACGACCTATGTGTCGTCCCACCTACTACTGGGGATTTAACTACTACAGAAGTTTAACTTTACGGGCAGACACATAGGTCTGCCCCTACGACACACACACGCATACCCACATACACACCTTCACTAATTTAAATAATTTTTAACAAATCTTAAATTTTATGATATAATTATTGTGTAAAAATATTTTTAGGAGACAAAATGGGACTATTTAGTTTTATGAAAGATGCAGGTAAAAAGATACTAGGTAAAGGTAATGACGACGAAGCAATCAAAAATGAAATAGAGAGTAGCTTCGAAAATGAACCTGTACAAGGTTTAGTTGTTACAGTTAATGATGGAGAGGTTGTTTTAGCAGGTGTTGCCGCAGATGATGCAACTAGAGAAAAAGTTATATTAATTGCTGGAAATGTAGAGGGTGTAGAGAGTGTAAATGCAGACCAACTAGTAACTACAGAAATGATAGAAGCGAGTAACGAACGAGAAACTCCAGAGCCAAACTTCTACACTATTCAAGATGGAGATACTCTATGGGCAATAGCATCTAAACACTATGGCGATGGTAACAAATACGAAGATATCGTAGCACAAAACTTAGAGGTAATAAAAGACGCTGATAAAATCTATCCAGGTCAAACTATTAGATTACCAGAAATGGCTTAATTAAATTCCGCTTTTGCGGAATTTTGCTTAATAGATACTATAACATTATAGTTTCAATTTTACTAGAAAAGAAAAAAATTTAAGAAGGTGTGTAGGTGGCATGGCAATAACTACCTACACGAATGTATTGATTAATTAAAAGATTTAAAACTTTTTAGTTATCGTGTAAAAAGCTACACCAATAAACATAAAAGTGTAAATGAACATTTTACCAAATATACTTTTCATAAGTCTCCTTTCATTACTATTTTGATACTGTTATTCTAATATCATAATATTAACTGATTGTTAGCTGAGACTTACCTATTCATTACCTATTATAAAAACTATCCTCCTATACCCATTAAGTTAGAGTTTTAAGCCCATAAAACACATAAAACTTAAAGCTATCCACTGCGTCATTTCCACGAAAGTGGAAATCCAAGGTTTAAATTGTCAAAAAAGTTAAATTGCAACTTATAGACAGTAAAAATTGTAGATTCCCGTTTTCACGGGAATGACGGCGATTGTAAGCATTAAATTTACAACATTTTATGGAGTTAAAGCTTAAAGCAAAAAGCAAAAAGCTTACCACCATGTCATTCCCGTGAAAACGGGAATCCACAGTTTAAACTGCCGAAAAAATATTTTTTCAACTTTTAGGC
>WFYP01000032.1 GCA_015490055.1 Nitratifractor sp. | reverse complement strand
ACTTATAGTAGTATGTGATGAATGTGAATGTGAACATGTTATAGATGCAAATAATTTTGAAATAGAAATTGTAGATGTAGACCCAGGTAGAGATAGTGGAATGGGAGCTAGAACTCATTATAGTGGAGAATATGAATTATCTTGCAATGATTGTAATGATAAAAATTGCGAAAACAGCATTACAATAGAAGTTAATTATTGGGAATACCCACAAGGAACTTTAGAAGAATCTAGTTTTTCATCAAATGGTGGGACTATTATACAAGAATTTGCAATAGATGTATCTTCAGAGTAAATTTTAAACTATACTTCCTGTGATGAAAAATCAGTTTTTGAGGTATATAAAGATACAACAAAGCATAGTAGCCAATAAGTACCCTAGCGGGAACTTATCGGCTATATTCAGTCGTTAGACTTCATTTTGTATATTCAAATCTCATCATAATAAATCATTTTGCTTTAGTAAAAAGTACTTTAATATATATATACAAACAATACTTTGCCATAATATCCGCTAAACTGCAAATTTTCAACTTTTTTTGCTAAAATCAATATATAAAATATAACTTAGTATACAAATGTTTAATATTTACAAAATTGCAACCATTGCACCTGCTTTATCTTTGGCAAATCCTGCTAAAAATGCTCAAGAAGTTATAGAGCTTTTTAAAGAGGCAGATAGTAATGGAGCTACTATTGCCCTGTTTCCAGAGCTTACTTTAACTGGGTATAGTGTTGGGGATCTGTTTTTTCAGAGTCGGCTTTATAGTTCGCAACTTAGTGCATTGAAGGAAGTTGTTAGTGCTAGTAATGGTTTAAAAATTGTTGTTGTTATTGGGTTGGCACTTCAGTATAATAATAGACTTTATAACTGTGCTATGGTTATTCAAGATGGTGAAATTTTAGGGATTGTGCCAAAAACTTATATTCCTAACAAGCAAGAGTTTTATGAGCTTCGACATTTTGTTAGTGGGGTGAATGTTAAGAAGCAGAGTGTTGAACTGTTGGGGCGGAGTGTGCCTTTTGGAGTGGATTTACTCTTTAGCAAGGGGCTCTTGAAGTTTGGGGTTGAAATTTGCGAAGATTTGTGGGCTGTTACGCCACCAAGCAGTAGCCTTGCTAGTAGTGGGGCTAATTTAATACTTAACTTAAGTGCTAGCAACGAAATTATTGGTAAAAGTGAGTATAGAGCCGAGCTTGTTAGAACACAAAGTGCTAGGGCGATGTGTGCTTATGCTTATGCCTCCAGCTCTATTGGCGAGAGTGGGAGCGATACTATATTTAGTGGCGATTTAATTATTGCAGAGTATGGCTCGATTGTTGCTAGAGATAGCTCTATTAGTTTCGATAGTAAAATTGCTTATGGCGATGTAGATTTAGAGAGAGTTAGCAATATTCGCTACTTAGATAGCTCTTTTTCTCAAGGAAAAGTAGAAGATGTTAGAGTTGTAAATTTAAGCGAATTAAATGAAAATAACAATATAAACAGATATGTAGATGCTCACCCTTTTGTTCCAAAAAACGAGAGCGAGCGAGAGAAAAGATGCGAAGAGATTACTAATATTCAAGCTTACGCTCTAATTCGTAGAATGAAGCAAGCACATATAAAGCGTGCTGTTATTGGAATTAGTGGTGGCTTAGACTCTACCTTGGCACTTTTAAGCACTCATAAAGCGTTTAAAATTGCAGGGTGGGATAGTAAAGATATAATTGCTATTACAATGCCAGGCTTTGGTACAACTAGCCGAACTTTGAAAAATGCTATCGATTTATGTAAGCAATTAGGTGTAACTTTAAAGGAGATAAGTATAGAGAAACTTGCTCTAACAGAGTTTGAAGCCATAGGACACGACAAAGATGAGCATAGCGTTACTTACGAAAATGTGCAAGCAAGGGCTAGAACTTCGATTTTGATGAACACAGCTAACAAAGAGAATGGGCTAGTAATTGGAACGGGAGATTTGAGTGAAATTGCCCTTGGTTGGAGTACATATAATGGCGACCATATGAGTATGTATGGTTTAAATAGCGGTATTCCTAAAACTTTGGTTAAGTATATTATAGGACACTACGCTAATGCAGATAAAGCTATAAGCGAGACACTAAAAGATATACTAGATACACCAGTTAGTCCAGAACTTTTACCAAATAGTGGCGATAGTATAGAGCAAATTACCGAAGATATAGTAGGACCTTATGAGTTGCACGACTTTTTTTTATACCATTTTGTAAGACACGGATTTAGTGCTAAAAAAATACTATTTTTAGCAGAGATTGCATTTGATAATTACGATGCAGATACAATTAAAAAGTGGCTAAAAGTGTTTATAAAACGCTTCTTTACACAACAATTTAAACGAAACTGTATGCCAGATGGCGTAATGGTTGGTACAATTAGCCTAAGCCCAAGAGCAAATTGGCGAATGCCTGCTGATGCTGACTATACTACTTTTTTAGAGGAATTATAGTAATGAGTGACTATATTAGTGTAAAAGAGTATGCACGAAAAAATAAACTTAGTATATTTCAAACCGTTAAACTAGCTAAAAGTGGAAAAGTAGAGACAATTACTAAAGAGATAGATGGCAAAGAGCAAATTTTTATAAAAAATGATGCCATTATAAAAAAAGAGCCTAAACCAAAAACAGTGCCAACTATTGAAGAACTTATTAAAGAGGTAGAAGAACTTAAGAAAAGAATTGAAATACTTGAAAAGAAAGTATAAGCTTAGATTTGCTAGAATTGGTTAAAAAATTGAGTTTAGAGATGATTACTGCTATTAATTTTAAAGCTATTTTGTTAATTATTCAACAAAAGAAGTGTCATTGTAATGCTATTTTTAAACGCAAAACTAGACTTATACTACTTTTAAATCACTTTATTCCAAGATGTCCTTACTACTGCACTTACTTTGCATTTAGGCGTACTGGTGTACACCCTCCATTCTCTTATTAACATTATAAATACATTGATTTGCTGTTGTGTTTTTTAATAAAATAAGATTTTTAAACAGATAAAACTGTTTTTATTTACATCTTATATATTTATAAACACTATTAAAATATTATATAATAAAAAGGAAATATATATGTCAAGTTTCGTAATAGGATTCCCAAGAATTGGTGAAAAAAGAGAGTTAAAATTCGCATTAGAGAATTACTGGAGTGGTAAAAGCGACTTTAGTGAAGTAGAGAAAGTTGCTAAAGAGTTAAAACTAAGACATTGGGGTTATCAGAGAGATGCTGGTGTAGATGTTATAAGTGTAAACGATTTTTCGCTTTACGATAATATGCTAGATACAGCTGTAATGCTAGGTGCTATTCCTGCTAGATTTAGAGATTTAAAAGATGAAGAGCTATACTTCTCTATGGCAAGAGGAAATAAAGATGCAGTAGCGATGGAGATGACTAAGTGGTTTAATACTAACTACCACTATATAGTGCCAGAACTTACAACTAACGATAGTTATAAATTAAATGCCACTAAAATTATTAATGAATACAGAGAGGCTAAAGAGTTTGGTTTAGAGAAAGTAAAGATAAATATTATTGGACCAATTACTTTTTTAGCACTATCTAAAAGAGTTGATAGAGGCGATACATTTGAGCTTTTAGGTAAAATTTTGCCAATTTATGAAGAGCTTTTAACTGAACTATCACAGTTAGACGATAAAGTTATTGTTCAGATAGATGAGCCATATTTTGTAAAAGATTTAGAGCCAAAAGAGCTTAGTCTTATTAAACCAACTTACGACAAATTGGCAACTGTTGCAGATAATGTTAAAGTAATTGTGGCTACATACTTTGAGCACGCTAGCGAAGCTGTTAAAGTGTTAGTAAATACTCCAATTATTGGTATAGCACTAGACTTTGTACATGGTCGTGATAATTTAGAGATTTTAGATGTTGTAGCTAAGAGTGGAAAAAAGTTAATTGCAGGTGTTGTAGATGGTAGAAACATTTGGATTAATAATATACAAAAGAGTGTAGAAATTTTAAATGATATTGCAAAAACTGTAGATAAAGAGAATGTATGCACTGCTAGCTCATGCTCACTTTTACACTCTCCGTTTACATTGGAGTACGAAGAGAAGTTAAGTAGTGAAATAAAAAGTTGGCTATCTTTTGCAAAAGAGAAGCTACAAGAGATTGTAATTATCGAAAAACTATTTAGAGGCGAAGAGTTAAACGATGTTCAAAAAGCTCTACTAGAGTCAAACAAAGAGGCAAACGAAACTAGAAAAACTGCCGAAATTATTCACGATAAAGCAGTTCAAGCTAGAATTAATGGAGATATTAAGCTAGAGAGAGATGACAATTTCGAAGAAAGAATCAAAGAGCAACACGCTAGATTTAACTACCCTACTCTACCAACAACAACTATCGGCTCTTTCCCTCAAACTCCAGAGGTAAGAAAAGCTAGACGCGACTTTAAAAAGGGTGAAATTAGCCAAGAAGAGTACGAAAATGCAATGAAAGCTTATATCGATGATTGTATCGCTTTCCAAGAAGAGGCAGATATTGATATTTTAGTGCACGGTGAGCCAGAGAGAAACGATATGGTTGAGTATTTTGGAGAGCAGTTAAAGGGTTATGCATTTACTCAAAATGGTTGGGTACAAAGTTACGGTAGCCGTTGTGTTAAACCGCCAATAATTTATGGTGATGTTAGCCGTCCTAAGCCTATGACTGTAGATTGGATGACATATGCACAAAGTAAAACTAACAGAGTAATGAAGGGGATGCTAACAGGTCCTGTTACAATTTTGAACTGGTCGTTTGTGCGTGATGATATTGAAAGAAGCGAAGTTTCTAAGCAAATCGCACTTGCAATCGCAGACGAAGTAAACGACTTGCAAAATGCAGGAATTAAGATGATTCAAGTTGATGAAGCTGCATTTAAAGAGGGTTATCCGCTAAGAAGTAGCAAAATCCCAACTTATGAGGCTTGGGCAGTTAGAGACTTTAAAATTTGTGTTGCACCAGCAGTTGCCGATACTCAAATTCATACACATATGTGTTATAGTGAGTTTAACGAAATTATAGGCACAATCGAAGCTATGGATGCAGATGTTATCTCTATTGAGACTGCAAGAAGTGGCAATGAATTGCTTAAAATATTCGCAAAAAGCGGATACAAGCAAGAGGTAGGACCAGGAGTTTACGATATTCACTCTCCAAGAGTTCCAAGTGTAGAAGAGATTGTAGAGCAAATCGAAAAACTACTAGAAGTACTACCAAAAGAGCAACTATGGATTAATCCAGACTGTGGACTTAAAACAAGAAAATGGGAAGAGGTAAAACCAAGCCTTAAGAATATGGTAGAAGCTGTTAAAATAGTTAGAGAGAAAACTAAGTAAGCTTAGCTCTTAATTATCAGGTGCAGTGAGGGCACTGCACCCTACGGCTTTCAAATATATATTCAAAATTTAATCTACAAATTGTATATTTTTTAAGCAATAAGATACTACAATATAGAAAAGTAACTCTTAATTCTTAACTTTTAACTCTTAATTTAATAAAGGTTATATTGTGTACCTAAATAGCAACAGTTCAACAATGCATAAAATTTATCAAACTCTGCAAGCTACTAAAGATTTATTAGTATCATCTCTGGTTTATGGAGAAGAGTTTACTGGTAAAAGGACTTTGGTTAAAAAGTTATTTCCAAATTCTGTATGGGTAGATGGCTCAAATATTGGGAATATTAAAGAGGCTATTAAGAACAATAGTCATATCGTAATTACAAATTTTGAAAAAATCAATAATACTGATATATTAGAGTTCGATAATGTAAATGTAGTAGCTATTCTAAATGGCAAAACTTACGATAAACGCTTAGAAAATAAATTTGCATTTATTTACTATATTCCAACATTAAAGGAAAGAGAAGAGGATATAGACCTTTTTAGTAAACAATACATAAATGAAGCAAAAGAGATATATAGCATTAACGAAGATATTAAATTAAAGAAGATAGAATTAGATATATCACAAAATTTAAAATCTTTAAGACGCTCTATTTATAAAGCAATACTATTTAAAGCAGTAGATAGAGATGACTTATATCATATAATGTATAACTACTTTAGCAAGAATTATGAAGGAATTAATGTCTATAAAGAGCAATTAGAGATATTTGAAAAGGCACTAATTACAGCAGGCTTGGATATTTATAAATCTCAACTAAAACTCTCTGAAGTTTTAGGAATTAATAGAAATACACTAAGGAAAAAAGTAAATGAGTACTTCTAATATAGATTATAAATTCTTACTAGAGATTGATAATAACCCAATAATTGTATTTAATAACGATGGTAAAATATTATGCTTAAATAATAATGCAGAAATATTGATGGGTTGTGTTAGTACAAAAGAGATGTTCCATTTAGCTATAAGCAATGCACCCAAAGAGTATGGTACAAAAACTACACAGTTAGAATTATCATATGGACATTTAAAGTTTTATGCAATTAATGTAAGTTACAATAGTGATGAATGGATTGCTATAAGACTATATTATAGACCAAGAGATAAGCAATTAACAAAAAG
>WFYP01000031.1 GCA_015490055.1 Nitratifractor sp. | reverse complement strand
GGTCGTTGGTTCAAATCCAGCCTCCGCAACCAATCATAACTTTTCTTTATTATTTAATTACTACAACTTACACACTAGATAAATTTCACAATTTTATTATGTGCTATAATCTAAATAATCTTCTATAAATGGTATAATTATTCTAACTATAATTAAAAGGTATATATTTTGACTAAAAAAGAGTTAAAACGAGAATCTATTATACAAGCAGCACTAAAACTATTCTCTTCTAATGGCTTTCATAAAACTACAATTCCAGATATTGCTAAATCTTTGGGTATGAGTGTTGGGAATTTATATAACTATTTTAAATCGAAAGATGTTTTAGCAAAAGAGATTATTAAATATACTTCTGAAGTTTTAGGGCAAGAGATAAGAGCTGTAAATATGCTTGATATTAGCTCTAAAGATAAGATAAAGAAGATTGTAGAGTTATATTTTAAAATGGCTCAAGAGAAGCCGGAGATGATAGAGTATTTTTTACGGGTTTATCTTTCGCATAGAGAGGTTTTTAATGATGGCTGTGAGGGGATGATTTGTGTCTCTGGATTTGTTACGGAGATTATGATATTTTTTGATAATGGTGTAGAGAGAGGAGAGCTTAGAGACCAAGATTTTTTCTCTGCTTTTGGGCTATTTATGGGCTATCTTGGTGGTATGGTATTTTTAAAGGGCGAAAATATACTCCCTAAAGAGTTAAATGAGTATATAGATGATATTTCTGAGAATATCTACAATGCTTTAAAGTCATGAATAAGTTAAAACTTCTTTGGCTTCAGTCGCTTACTTGTAATGGTAATAGCCACTCTTTTTTTAACCATAGTGACCTCTTTTCTATACTTGCACACTTTGAATTAATATACTTTCCATTAATAGAGACAAAATACTCACTTCAAGATGTTTTAGATAGAAAGGTAAGTTGCGATATTTTAATTATTGAAGGCTCTATTAAGAACTCTTTAGAGAAAAATGGCGTGGATATAAAAGAGTTGATAGAGTATTATGCTACTAAGGCACAGCATATTATTACAGCTGGAACTTGTGCAACTTTTGGTGGTATGTTTAAAGATTATGATAGCGAAAATATTAATGGGTTTGCTTTTAATAGAGATGTGCCTATAGATAATTTTGCTAAATTCAAGAGTAAGCTTATCTCTTTGCCTGGTTGTCCAATACATCCTAAGTGGCTCTCTTATGTATTATTAATGATTGCAAATAATAAATTTATACCATTAGATGAAAAAAATAGACCACAAGAGCTTTATAATATAACTATACATACAGGATGTATCAGAAATGAGTATTTTGAGTGGAAAATCGACACCCAAGGATTTGGACATAAAGAGGGTTGCTTATTTTATGAAAATGGATGCCAGGGACCATTTACTAAAGGTAGTTGTAATAAAATATTATGGAATGATGTAAGTTCAAAAACTATTATAGGAACTCCTTGTTTTGGTTGTACCGAACCAGATTTTCCAAAAGAAAGATTATTCTTTACCAAGACAAATATGGGGATTCCACAAAAGATGCCTTTAGAAGTACCTAAAAGAGCATATTTAACTATAACAGGTATTGCAAAAAGTTTTAAGATTAAACGATTGGAAAGAAAATTGATAGAGTATAAAAATGATAATTAAAAAACTTATAGAAAAAGTAGAGGGTGAAGCCAATTTAAATTTTGAATTTAAAGATGGAAAAATAAGTAGTGTTGATATTATATTTAATATCTACAGAGGTATAGAAGAAATTTTAAAGGGTAAAGCACCTCGTGATGCCTTAGTAATTACGCCACGAGTTTGTGGTATTTGTAATCATGCACATTTAATTGCAACAGTAAGGGCGTTAGAGGATGGTTTAAAAAATAGTGGTTTGGAGTTTACTTTAACTCAAAAAGCTAAAGATATAAGAGAGTTTACACTTATATGTGAGCTGATACAAAACCATATAAAATGGCTCTATTTAACTATTTATCCATATCTTGAAAAACTTTTAAAGATAGAAAGAAGCGATAGTTATGCACTCAAAGCTTCTTATGTGGCTAATACGGTTACTAAGGCAATGGCTATATTTGCAGGTCAATGGCCACACTCTAGCTATGCAGTTGTTGGTGGTGTTACATGTGATCCTACATATCTTGATACAATTCAAGCATTAAGTTATATAGAAGATGCAATTAGATTTTATGAAAAGGTAGTAGTAGGTATAAATTTAGATGATTATCTTTCCATTGAATCTATATCTAATTTAGATAAATTAGGTGGAGATTTTGCAAAAATACTTTATTTATTGGGTAAAAATGATTTTAATAAAATAGGGAAGAGTTTTGATAGATTCATAGCATTTAGCGATAGTAAAATCTCTAAAAAGGCAAAATCTATAATTACTACAGTATCTGCTGTTGAATTTAAATTTGTAAAAGAGTATGAACAAAATGGTAGCTATGCAAAGGGAGTAAAATATAAAAATAGATATTTCGAAGTTGGTCCTCTTGCAAGAGCTATGATAAATAAAGAGCCTATAATAAAGAGTCTTCATAAAAAATATAAAGATGCTACTATTACTAGAGTTTATGCACGAATACATGAAGTAGCACTACTTTTAAAACAGGCAAAAGAGATATTACAAAATTTAGATGTAACACAAGAGAGTTGTATTTTAGATTCTAAAATTGATATTAATAATATATCAGGCATAGGTGCAGTAGAAGCAGCAAGAGGTTCACTAATCCATAAAATAGAGGTAGAGAATTCTTTTATTAAAAGTTATGATATTATTACTCCAACTCAATGGAATTTATCTAATAATGCAGTAGCAGCTAAGGCGATGTTTGGTTTAGATAGCGAAGAGATTGCCTCTTTTGTATTTAGAACATTTGATGTCTGCTCAGTATGTACTACGCATTAGAATTAATGAGGTTTGAAGTTTAAGTTGCCAACTTATTTTACTTTGTGTTTCAAAACTACTCAATATTATAATTAAGAATATTATATTATAAAAATGAATAACTATTCATAAGCAATTAAACAAATCTTTTTTACAATAGTGAATGAATATTCAATTAACATAAGTTAGTAAAGGAGAAGTCATGGCAGATGACAAAATAGAGTCAGTAAAAAGTCTTTTTACAGCAAAAAGTGCCAAGGTTGAGACAAATAAGGGTGAAAAATATTATGAAAATCTATATGCCCAATGTAGAGAAAGATTAGATAATTTAAAGAAAATTGTTCCAGTCAGTAATAATATTAAAATTAAAGAGGCAATAGAGGAAGAAGGTGTAAGTAGAAGAGACTTTTTAAAGTGGGCATCTGCTACAACAGCTATGCTTATGTTACCTGCTTCGTTTACTCCACTTGTTGCGGAGGCAGCAACTTTAATGAATAGAGTGCCAGTAGTTTGGATAGAGCTACAAGATTGTGCTGGTAACTCGGAAGCACTACTTAGAAGTGATGGACCAACAGTTGATGAAATAATATTAGATATTATCTCTTTAGAGTTTCATGAAACATTAATGGCAGCTGCTGGTCATCAGGCAGAAAAACAGTTAGAAGATGCTGTCGAAACTTTCAAAGGTAAATATTTACTATTTGTTGAAGGTTCTGTTCCTATGGGCTTAAATGGGCAATATGGAACATTAGGTGCAAAAGGTGAAACATTTATAGACCATTTACATAGAGTTGCAAAAGATGCTGCTGCTATTGTTGCTGTTGGCTCTTGTGCAACATTTGGTGGTATTCCAGCAGCCGCACCAAACCCTACAGATGCTAAAGGTGTTATGGATGTTGTAAATGGAAAAACTATAGTTAATATTCCAGCTTGTCCTGCTAACCCTTCTAATATGGTTGGTGTAATACTACACTATGTTTTAACAGGTCAATTACCAGAACTTGATTCTCTGCTTCGTCCTAAATTTGCATTTGGTTATAGAATCCATGATAACTGTGAAAGAAGAGCACACTTTGATGCAGGTGAATATGTAGAAGAGTGGGGTGATGAAGGTGCTAAAAATAACTTCTGTCTATATAAAATGGGTTGTAAAGGTCCTATGACATTTAATAACTGTTCTATTGTTAGATATAACGAAGGTGTAAACTGGCCAGTAGGAGTAGGGCGTGGTTGTATTGGTTGTTCTGAGCCTGATTTTTGGGATAAATATGCATATGAGAGACCAATGGCGAATGCTAACATTAAAGCACCAACTGGTGGTGTAGAGAAAACTGTTGATCAATTTGGTTTGGGGCTACTTACAGCAGCAGGTATTGGTATAGGAATTCATGCAGCAGCAAGTGCAGTTGCGGGTAAAAAAGATAAAGGAGAGGCGTAATGGCTAAGAAACATATTATAGTTGACCCAATTACAAGAATAGAAGGTCACTTAAGAATAGAAGCAATTATTGATGAGAATAATAAAATTGTAGATGCTTATTCATCTTCTACAATGTTTAGAGGTATGGAGACAATTATGAAGGGTCGTGACCCTAGAGATTGTGGTTTAATGGCTATGCGAATTTGTGGTGTTTGTACTGGTACACACTACCAAAGAAGTATTGAAGCAGTAGAAGATGCATTTAAAGTAACAATTCCAAAAAATGCAAGACTTGTTAGAAATTTAATTCAAGGTGCTCTATTTATGCACGACCATTTAGTTCATTTTTATCACTTGCATGCACTAGATTTTGTAGATGTTGTTTCTGCAACAAAAGCAAACCCAGAATTAGCAGCTAAAGAGGCAGAAAAATGGGCAAATATTGCAGGGCATAAGCCATATATATCTGGAGCTCCAGATTTTAAAGCTGTTCAAGATAGAATTATCAAATTTGTAAAAGAGGGTCGTTTAGGTATTTTTGGTAATGGTTATTGGGGTAACCCTCACTATAAATTAACACCAGAGCAAAACTTGGTTGGTGTTGCACACTACCTTAAAGCTCTTGATATTCAACGAGATTTAGCTAAAATGCAGGCAATATTTGGTGGTAAAAATCCACATCCACAATCTATTGTTGTTGGTGGTGTTACTTGTGTTCAAGATATTCAAAATCCTGCTAGAATTGCACTATTTAAAACTTTGCTTAAAGAGGGACGCGAGTTTATAAAAGGTGCTTATCTTCCAGATATTTACATGGCGGGAACTATGTATAAAGATGAAGCAACAGATAAAGATGCTACATATAAAGGTGAAGGCGGTACTGGTGCTGGACTTTTAAGTTATATGGCATATGGTGGATTTAGATTGGATGATACTGGATTTTATAAATCTGCTTCACTCTTCCCAAGGGGATTAGTGCTAGATGGTGATTTAACAAAATTACATAAGCTTGATACAGATAAAATAGCAGAAGATGTTACACATGCATGGTATAAAGGCACTGGTAAGCCAGAACATCCATACGAAGGGACTACAATTCCAGAATATACTGGTTTAGAGAAAAAAGAAGATGGCTATGCATATCTTAAGACAAAAGAGAAATACTCTTGGATTAAATCACCAAGATATGATGGTAAAGCAGTAGAAGTTGGTCCACTTGCTCGTATGGTAGTTGGGTATGTAGGTGGAGATAAAAGAATTAAAAAATATGTTGATAATTTTTTAAAGCGTTCAGGCTTACCTATAGAAGTGCTATTCTCCACTGTTGGTAGAACTGCTGGAAGAGCTATAGAATCTGAACTAATGGCGGATGTTATGATGGAGTGGGTAGATGAGTTGGCTGCAAATGTTGCAAGTGGAGACTTGAGTACTTGGACAGAGTTTGATTTTGATAAAGTATCCGTAGATACCAAAGGTGCAGGATTAGAAGAAGCACCAAGAGGAGCTTTAGGGCACTGGATGAAAATCAAAGATGGTAAAGTAACAAATTATCAAGCTATTGTACCTTCTACTTGGAATGCAGGACCTAGAGATGAAAAAGGTGATTTAGGTGCTTATGAAGCTGCATTAATAGGTACAAAAGTAGCTGATCCAGAACAACCATTAGAAATTATTAGAACAGTTCACAGTTTTGACCCATGTATTGCTTGTGCTGTGCATGTTGTCGATACAAAAGGTAAGGAGCTAGCTGTTTATAAAGTTGATCCTACCTGTGCATTCTAAGGAGTATGCTATGAAAAAAGGATACAAAAAAGTAGAAAGAATGACACCAGCGATGAGAATTATTCACTGGGTCAATTTCTTTTCGATGATTGTAGCAATAGCAACTGGATTGTATATTGCTGCACCATATTATCAAACTCTTATTGCTGAACCAGCAGTAGATAAATATGTAATGGCATGGAATAGATGGGGACACTTTATTGTAGCTATTATATTTGATGTTACATCTATCGTTGTGGCATATCTTTACTTTTTCTCACGATTTGAAAAGCCGTATAAAAAGGTATTGCCAACGGGTAAAAATATCAAAGAATTTTTTGCTGTTTTGGTTAATTTGATTACACTAAATAGAAGTAAAAAGTTTGATTCTAGTCATAGTGATAGCTTTAATACTGTATATTTTACAATTTTTCATCTGCTTTTAGCATTTATGTTATTTACTGGTTTGCAACTATATGTAGAAGGTTTAGAAAGTGGATTAAGTAGTATAGGAACTTGGTGGCCTTCAATGTTGCATATAGCTACTGATTGGACTATACCATTTAGTCACTTTTTGGTTGGTAGTTCAGTACAAGATGCAACAATTATGGATGTAAGAATAGTACACCATAGAATTATGTGGGTTATTATTGTATGGGTTGTATTTCATATATATTATCAAGTATGGAGAACAATCTTCTGGCAAGAGGGAGATATTGCAATCGCATTTGGTGGTAGTAAATTTGTAAAAGAAGATAAAAAAGCTGAAAGCTGAAAGCACAAAGCATAAAGCTTATTGTGCGGTTGTAGCTTTTATCAAGAGGCTTTAAGCTTTATGCTTAGAGCTTTTCATAAGGAAAATATTTGAAAATAGCACTTATTGGAATGGGTAATATTATGTTTTGCGATGAAGGGCTTGGAACCTATTTGGCAAAATATATAGAGACAAATTATGAAATACCTGATAGTTTAGAAATTGTTGATGGTGGCTTACTTGGATTTGGATTAATGAGCTACTATCAAGAGTTTGATAAGCTTTTAATTGTAAGCACAACCTCTAAAGAGGGCAGTGCCGGAGAAATTTTTAGATACAGTGCAGACGAGATGCTTCACCTTGGTAAAACTAGACAAAGTGCAAACGAAGTAGAAGTTGCTATGATGATTGAGATATGCTCTGTAAAAGAGGATATGGCAGAGATTGAGTTTTTAACAATGGTACCAGATAATATAGAAGATGTTAAAAATGGATTAAGCCAGAAGGTACTTGAAAATATGCCTATATTAGCTAATAGAACTTTAGAGATTTTAAAAGAGTATGGTATTAAGCTAGAGCAAAAAAAGAGTGTAAGTTTTAACGAAATTATCAATAAGATAGCAAACCCAATCAATACTAGAGCTTTTTAGCCTATAGCCAAATATTTTTTAAAAATAGATTAGCATCTTCTCAAAAAATATGGCTATAGACTATAGAGTTTATAAACAATTAAGGAAGCTACAAAATGTATTTCATCTTTGAAATAGAGTTTAAATCACAAAAAAATTATATTAAAAATTTAATTCAAAGTTATATTGAACAAACAGGTATAGAGGCAGAGGTTATACAATCGCCTAAAAAAATATATATTACAATAGATAAAGAAAATTCAAGTATAGAGAGTTTTTTATTGGGTTTAGAGGAGGTATTGCCTGCATCTCTATTTATGGGTGCAAGTAAACACTACTTTAGTGATGAGAAGCCAAATATTATAAAAGTTGCAGGGCATAATTTACCAGTAAATATAGCTATGTGTCCAAATTGTCAAAAAGAGATGTTTGATATTAGCTCTAATAGATACTACTATCCATTTACATCTTGCAATAGTTGCGGTGGGCAGTTGCCATTTGTTCAAAAATACCCTTTTAATCGAAAAAATAGCTCTTTTAAATTCTTAAACCCATGTCCTAGCTGTCAAGAGGAGTTAAAGAGTAATCCATTTAGAAAAGAGTTTCCTCTCATCTCTTGCATAGAGTGTGGCATAAATTTAAAGATGAAAGATGGCAAATCAGAACGATACGCTAACGATAAAGGAAGCTACCTAAAACTCTTTGAAATAGCAGCAAAAGCTCTTAATAAGGGTAAAACTATTTTAGTAAAGACTCTTAATGGCTATAGAAAATTCTTTGCCCCAAAAGTTGGCGATAATTTAGAGAGTGCAATACTCCTTTTTTGCGACTCTAGCTCTTTGAACTCTAAGTTGATGTTAATTCCACAAGAGTTTAATGCACTACTTAGTATAGAGAGACCAATTTTAAGAATTTCGACCAAATCAGATGACTTAAAAGAGCTTTTTGGAAGCAGTGCTTATGTGAAGTATCCAGATGATGGCATTACAATTCTTTTAGCAAAAGAGCTTTTAAATTTAGGGCATAAATATATATGTTATCAAGAGGTCAAGGCAGATGAGAGTGCAGATTTTTTAATAGATTTCGATTTACCAATAGAGCCACAAAGAGATATAAAGCTCTTTATTAATCAAGATAAAATGCTATTTGTAAATGGAGAGAGAGTGGTTTACCCAATGGTTACAGAGAATCCTAAAAAGGCTTTAACAATAGCAAATGGTTTAGTCGCATCCTTAGTAGATAATGTAACAATAATAGATTCTATGGAGCGTTTTGAGAGTGCAGATGTTCGAGAGGTTAGGGTGTTAGAAGGTGAACCAATAGAAACAGGGCATAGAAGAGAGCGTCGTTTTAAATTGCGAGAGGCATCTATGCTCTCTGTTTTAAAAGAGCATAATCTATTGGGCGAAAAGGCAATAGGGGTTCATTTTGATAGTAACTTATACTTTTTATACTACAATGGTGCAAAAGTTGTAGATGTTATTAAACCTATTGAGTTTAATAATAGCAATTTATGGGCAGAGATTTCTACACTTCGTGAAGGCTCAGATAGATTAGTACAAAATTTTAAAAAGCGATTTCCATCACTTTATGAAGAGTTAGAAAATATCGAGGGAGATATAGATATTTTTAAAATTGCTTCTAAAATTATAGGTTTGAAGGCTGAAGGTATAGATGCAATTTCAAAAGAGGCTCTTAATTTCTACGGAAAAGGTGGTATAGCAATCGATACAAGAGTAAAAGATGAACGCTTCGATAATTACGCCTTTTTAGCAAGTATTATAAGTTATAAATTAGCAGATGTAGAGCCTGCTATGCTTTGCTACAGTATTTATGAATCGTTTGGCGACTATATCGGCGAAATTATTCCACAAATAGTTAAGAGTTTAAAAACGAAAAGAGTAGTCTTAAGCGGAGAGAGCTTCGCAAACCAAGCCCTCTTTGCAAGGGTAGAGAAGACTATAGGCATATTTAAACCACTTACCAATATCAACCTGCCAATAGGCAAAGAAAACGCAGTATTTGGAGCTTTGTATCTGTAAAAATAATTATGATATAATTTAGCAAACGGTTATATATACAAAAAACAGTAGGGTGCAGTGCCCTCACTGCACCTGAAAGGCAAAATAGTATGGAGAGATTAATAGTTAAAAACTTCGGACCGCTCAAAGATATAGATATAGAACTAAATAAAGTAAATTTATTTATCGGAGAGAATGGAAGCGGTAAGAGTGTATTGGGGAAGTTGATAACTATACTTTTTGATTTAACTGAATTAAATGAAGAAGGTTTTCATAAAAAACTTCGAGATTTTAGAATTAATTTTCTTCAAAATGATACTGAAATAAAATTTATTTTTGGGTATTTTGAATTTCATTATTTCAATGAAAAAATAAATGTAGATGATTTTTTTTATAATACATATCAAAT
>WFYP01000030.1 GCA_015490055.1 Nitratifractor sp. | reverse complement strand
AATATCAACAAAACTACTTGATGATGGGCGAATAGAGGTAAAAACTACAATAGTAAGCCGTAAAAATGGTGATAAAAGAGGATTTAAAGATGTTACTTTTATAATAGAGAATTACAATGAAGGAACACTGCTTTATCAAACAACAGGTAGAATTTATATTAATAATTTAAGAGAGTATGTAGAGTTGGATAAAAGTTACGATACAAGCGAGACTCCATTAGAGTTTGATAGTAGTAATAGCGTACAAAATGGCGAAGTGCACTATCTTATGAAGAGTAGAGTTTTGAAAATAATTATAGAAAATGGTACGCTAGATTATATTATTGAGTAGCTTTTTAAGTAAATTTAGGTATAATCGCGTTTCAAAAATTATTTAAGGAATTAATATGTTAGAAGGAATTGTTAGAGATAGTATCGGTAAAAACAATGCTAAAAAGTTACGCCGAGATGGTTATCTAATAGCGAACATTTACGCAAATGGCGTAGAGAATGTTCACTGTGCATTTAAACACGGAGAGTTTGTAAGAACTGTAAGAAATAAAGACTCTCTTGCGTTTCCAGTAAAAGTTGGAGATAAAGAGTTTAATGTTGTTGTTCAAGAGTATCAACTACACCCAATTACTGGTATGATTGTGCATGTAGATTTAAGAGTTGCTATTCCAAATTCTGTAAGCAACTACTTAGTGCCTGTTGAGACAGTAGGTGTTCCAAAGGGTATTAAAAACAAGGGTGTTTTAGTTATCACTAAGAGAAGAATTAAAGTAAGAGGAAGCATCGAAGATATTCCTGCTAAGTTTACTTTAGATGTTTCACCTCTTGAGAGAGATGAGTCAATCTTAGTTAGAGATATTGAAGCTCCAGCTAACTGTAAATTAATGGATAGACCACATGTATCTATTTGTGGTGTAATTAAAGCTAGATAATGAAGCTTATAGTCGGATTGGGCAACCCCGGCCCGGCATACCAAAACAATCGACACAATATCGGTTTTTTAACAATCGATAAACTACTACAAAATCTTAGTGCTACAAATCAAACAAACAAAAAATTTTTAGGTGAACTCTATAAATCGGGCGATATTCTGTTTTTAAAACCAACAACTTTTATGAATTTATCTGGTAAAAGTGTGCAGGCAGTTGCAAGTTTTTACAAGATAAAACCAGAAGATATTTTAGTAATTCACGACGAGATAGATTTGCCATTTGGAGCTGTGCGTGTTAAAAAAGGTGGCGGACACGGTGGGCATAATGGCTTAAAGTCTATAGATAGTTTAATTACAAAAGAGTATAATAGGCTAAGATTAGGTGTTGGCAAACCAGAGCGAAAAGAGATGGTAGTAAGCCATGTTCTTAGCGATTTTAATGCTCAAGAGCAAAAAGTAATTGATACCTTTTTAGAGTATGGAGCAGATGTAGCAAAAGCATGGCTTGATACACCACTAGAGGAGCTTAAGTCTAAATACTCTAAGAAAGATGGCAGTTATTTGAGTTAAGAGTTGAAAGTTTGAAGCTCAAAGCCTAAAGCTAGCCACTTCGTCACTCCCACGGAAGTGGGAGTCCACTATTTTAACTGCCTAAAAGTTGAAAAAATACTTTTTCGGCAGTTTAAACTGTGGATTCCCTTTTTCACGGGGATGACAAGGTTGTAAGCTTTTGGCTTTGTGCTTAGTACATTTTATGGAGTTAAAACTCTTAACTTAATGACAATGAAGGGCACCTCTAATAATATAATAAAAGGAATACTGTATGAGCACAGAGTTTAAGTATATAGCAAAACAGTATTTTAAAAACTTTTTAATAGTAGCTTTGGGTTTAACTTTTGCTGCAACTTTAATAGATTTTATAGAGCATGTTGGACATTTGCAAGGGGCTAATAGAAAGTTTTTGTATTTTTATTATATATATTGCGATTATTTAGTTTTTATCTATCCAATAGCTTTAGTTTTTGGAGCTATTATTACATTTTTTAATCTTCTTTGGCGTAATCATTTGGTTGCTTTTTTATCTTTTGGATATAGAAAAAGTAGATTAATAAAGCCATTTTTTGCAGTTTTTATAGTAGTTTATACTCTTATTGTAGCTCTTAGTTTTACAAAATTTGCATATTATGGAGATAGTGCAAGAGCACTTATTGAAAATAGACAACTATTTAAATCTTTAGACAATATTTTCTTTAAATATAATAACAATTTTGTATTTGCTAAAAAGATGGATGTTGTAAATAAAGAGTTTAGTGATGTTACGCTTTATACAACTAAAAATAATCGTCTTGTAGAACTTTCTCATTTTAAAAAGGCTAAATTTAAAAATAAAAAATGGATAGCAATAGATATAGAGAAAAAAATTATACAATATAGTAAAGGCAAACCAGAAGGTTATAAGGTTGAACATATAGATAGAGAGACAATTTTAAAAGGATACTATCCAAAAGTTGTAAGGCTTCTTTACGAAGGTAAAAGAATGAGTATAAAAGATGCGATTAGAGCCTTAAAGCTTTTAAAAGAGCAAGGAATTGATAATTCAAAAGTCAAATCGGCACTTTACACAAAAGTAATAATGCCACTGTTTGCCCCTATTTTAATAATTATAATTTTTGCTATGTTGCCAATACACAGACGCTTTGTAAGTCGAGCCAAATATTTACTACTAACTATGGGTACAACATTAGTAATATGGACACTACTTTATAGTGTAAATATGCTAACTATAAATGGCACAATACCAGCAGATTTAGGACAACCATTAGTAATATTTGTACTTTTCATAATCTCTCTACTTGTCTGGAAAAAAAAGGCAGAGAGTTTTTAATATGACTGCCCTTGGTCTTACCCTTAACTCCATAAAATGTATAAAGCTTAAAGCTCTAAGTTAAAAGCTAGCCAATGAGTCATTACCGTGGAAACGGGAATCCATAGTTTAAATTATAAAAAAAGTTAAATTGCAACTTATAAGCAGTTAAAATTGTAGATTCCCGTTTTCACGGGAATGACGGAGGTGGTATATTATCAATTTTATTCGATAACTGAAGTTACGCACTATATACAACATTTAATAGCATAAGAGGGCACTTACTGTAAACAGTTTTTAAAGCAAGTTAGCTTTGGCTAGCTTTTATTAAAAACTATTCACATTAAGCACCCTCTTGTGCTATTAAATAATGTATATAGTGCGTAACTTCAGTTGATAATTAATTCCATTAAATGTTATAAAATCCTTAATTTAATGGCAATGGAGGGAACTTCCTTTGCCACTAATTAATTTATGCGTTATCTTTTTTTAATGCTTCTCTGATTGTCTCTTCGTTGGTAAGTGTTTCATCGTATTTAACTACAACTACCTTTTCTGTATCGTTTATGTACCACTCTATAACACCTTTTAATTGGTGTAAATCTTGATGTTTAGCATGGTCTGTATCGTCTAAATGTATATAAGCTATCTTATTCTTAGCAGGATTATCAAGTGTAAATAGCATAATTGCCCAAGCGATACATAGAGCAATTATTCCAAAAGATACAACGCTTAATGATGTATGATCTAGCAACATACCACCAATAAAACCACCAATAAATGTTCCAAAATAACCAAAACTATTAAAAATACCTAATACTCTACCTCTTTGGTGAACTTTTGCATATTTAGACGCTAGCGATTGTAAAATAGGCTCTTGTAAGTTAAATCCGATAAAGAAGATAATAACACCAACTACAAATGCCATATATGTGTGGCTCAATCCAATAATCAAATATGAAATAGCTAAGAAAAGTACGCCAAGAAGTAAGATTAACTTATATTTACCCTTTTTCTCTGCAATCATAGCTGCTGGTCCCATTGCTAAAATACCAACAATCATAGATGGAAGGTAGATTTTATAAAGTTCAGATTCGTGCCAACCATAAGTTTTAATAAGAACGATAGGAATAATCATAAAAGCAAAAGTCATAAAACCTTTTACAAGCATATTTGTTATATTCATCTTCATAAGGTTTTTGTTTTCAAACATTTTAAACTTATCACTCTCTAAATAAGTGTGTTTGATAACAGGAGGGTTTGGAACATATTTAATAAGAATAAATATAGATAAAAGTGCTAAAAATGTAACTATATAAAATAGTGTCGGAACGCCTCCACAATATGCAGCGATAGTAGGACCTGCAACCATAGAGAGAGCGAAAGCTAAACCTATACTTCCACCCATAATAGCCATTGCTTTTCCGCGTTCTTCCTCTTTTACAACATCACTAATAGTTGCAGTAATTACTGAACCAATAGCACCTGCACCTTGTAGCAAACGACCAATTAATAGAGTATAAACATCTGTTGCTAAACCTGCAATCAAAGAGCCAATAGCAAAAATAATTAAGCCTACTATAATGGTCTTTTTTCGACCTATTTTATCACTTACGGCACCAAATGGAACTTGAAAAAGCATTTGCGTTATTGCATAGCCACCAATAATAATACCAACCATAGTATGGCTAGAGTGAGGCATATCTAAAGCATATACAGATAGCACAGGAAGGACTATAAAAAGTCCAAACATTCTTAATGATATAATTAAGTTTAACGGTAGTATTTTCTTAAACATTGTTTAACCTTTTGATAGTTTGAATTATTTTGAAAAAATTATCTTTTCTCACAAAATAATTTTAGAAGCAATTATAATGTGATTTTATACTAAGTATATTAAAAGTTTATTAATGAATCTGATACTATCAATATATAAGTTAAAAAGTAACATCTTTTTACTCATATCTTAAGTGTGTATTGATTACTGTGCTTATCAGCTATTTTTAGAATTGTTATTAATGACAATGGAGGTGCCCTTCATTGCCATTAAGTTAAGGATTCTATAGCCATTTAATGGCATTAATTATTAAATAAAATTGATAATCTACCATCGCCGTCATTCCCGTGAAAACGGGAATCTACGGTTTAAATTGTCAAAAAAGTTAAATTGCTATTTATAGACAGTTAAAATTGT
>WFYP01000029.1 GCA_015490055.1 Nitratifractor sp. | reverse complement strand
ATATATATACAAAAGGATATAAATTTGGCCGATTTTAAACTTGTAAGCAAATATGAACCATCTGGAGACCAGCCCCAAGCTATAGATAAGTTAGTTAAATCTATAGAAAATGGTAACCGCTATCAGACACTTTTAGGGGTTACTGGTAGTGGTAAAACATATACAATGGCAAATGTTATTGCAAAAACTGGCAAGCCAACGCTTATTATGACACACAATAAAACTTTGGCAGCACAGCTATATAGCGAGTTTAAAAGCTTTTTTCCACATAATCATGTAGAGTATTTTATTAGTTACTACGACTATTATCAGCCAGAAGCATACTTGCCACGGCAAGATTTGTTTATAGAGAAAGATAGCTCTATTAATGACGAGCTAGAGCGTCTGCGATTATCTGCAACTGCAAGTTTGTTAAGCCACGATGATGTAATAGTAGTCGCTTCGGTTTCGGCAAATTACGGTTTGGGTAGCCCACAAGATTATAAAGAGATAGTGCAGAAGCTAGAAGTTGGCAACGAATATCCACAAAGAGCTCTACTTATGCGTTTTGTGGATATGGGCTATAAAAGAAACGATACCTTTTTTGACAGAAGCGACTTTAGAGTAAATGGCGATACTGTAGATATTTTTCCTGCCTATAATGAAGATACAGCCTATAGAATAGAATTTTTTGGCGATGAAATAGAAGCACTATTTAGCTTTAATGCCTTAACAGGTGAAAAGATAGAAGAGTTAAAAGAGATAACTATATACTCTACAAACCCATTTATTGTAGCTAAAGAGAAGCTGGCTCTTGCTATAAAGGGTATAGAAGAGGAGTTAGAAGAGAGGTTAGAGTTTTACAAAAAAGAGGGGCGAATGGTAGAGTATAATCGCCTAAAGCAGAGAACCGAGTTTGATTTAGAGATGCTAGAGAGCACTGGTGCTTGTAAGGGCGTAGAGAATTATTCGCGTCACTTAACAGGTAAAAAACCGGGAGAGACACCCTACTCTATGATGGATTACTTCGAAATGATGCATGGCGATAACTTTATGGTTATGGTAGATGAGTCGCATGTATCCTTGCCACAATTTAGAGGAATGTACGCAGGTGATAGAAGCCGTAAAGAGGTACTAGTAGAGCATGGCTTTAGATTACCAAGTGCATTAGATAACCGACCACTAACTTTTGATGAGTATATAGTTAAAGCTCCAAACTATCTATTTGTATCTGCAACACCAAACGATTTTGAGATGGAGAACTCTAGCGTAATTGCTGAGCAAATTGTACGACCAACAGGGTTGATAGACCCAGAGATTGTAGTAGAAGATAGCGAAAACCAAGTAGCAAAACTGCATGACGAAATTAAAAAGGTAGTAGAGCGTGGAGATAAGGTGCTAGTAACAGTGCTTACTAAAAAGATGGCAGAGGAGCTTACAACTTTTTATAACGATTTAGGCGTAAAGACGCAATATATGCACTCTGATATGGATGCCATAGAGAGAAACCAAGTTATACGCTCGCTTCGTTTGGGCGAATTTGATGTATTGGTTGGAATTAACTTGCTAAGAGAGGGCTTAGACTTGCCAGAAGTAGCACTTGTGGGTATTTTAGACGCCGACAAAGAGGGCTTTTTACGCTCTACCACAGCACTAATTCAAACAGCCGGAAGGGCAGCAAGAAACCTAAATGGTAAAGTTATAATGTACGCCAAAAAAATGACAAACTCAATGAAAGAGTGTATAGAGACCACACAAGTTAGACGAGAAAAACAGATAGCTTACAATAAAAAGCACAACATCACACCAAAAAGTACAACAAGAGAGTTAGATACCAACTTAAAAGTAGAAGATAGTGGCGAACTATATAACAAAGCCAGCAAAGCCCAAAAGATACCAGCAGCCGAGCGACAAAAGATAGTAAAAGAGTTAAGAGCCAAAATGCTAGCAGCCTCTAAAAAACTAGACTTCGAAGAGGCAGCAAGACTTAGAGATGAGATTGCTAAGCTTAAGAAGCTTTAGCTTCTTAGGGGTTAGTGAGTAGTTGTTAGGGTGTAGTGGCTAGGGTGTAGGGGACGACCTGTGTGTCGTCCCGCTAATTAAAACTTGCGAGGATATTTAAATAAACTAGGCTGTTTAAACTAACGGGCAGACACATAGGTCTGCCCCTACCAATGAATTGTTCTTTTGTATCATATCTGCTGAGTTTTTGACTGTATTGAAAAATGAACTAACGGGACGACACACAGGTCATCCCCTACACTACCCACTAATCACTATCCTCTTCATCATTCAATAGCATATTGCAAAGTTGCATACCGTGTAAAAAGATTGTCCATGATATGTATATCCAAAGAAAAGTAAATAGCACTATAGAGATTGTTCCATAAATTGTGGTGTATGTTTTGTTATGTAGAATGTAAAACATAAATCCACTTTTTGCTATAAACCACACTACAGTTGTAATAAAGGAACTAATAGCTAACGCATCAAGTTTTATCTTCTCTCTTGGGGTTACTTTAAACACTATAAATACAATTAGCCAAATGATTATAAACTGCAAAACATATGGCTGAAAATGAAATTTATCATCTGCTATGTCAAATACCCAAATAGAGCTAGCAATCGCGAGTGGTACAAATATGGTTAAAAAGGTATAAATTGCTAAACCATGCAATATACCGCGTCTCTCTTCTCCAAAAATATCATTTACTATATAATCGAAATCTTTAAAAAATAGTATTGCTGCAATTATTACATATCCAGTTCCAATATAGCCCATTTGAGATGCATTAGCAATAAAGTTATCTAACCAACTCATAATTTGCTCTGTACTTGTTGGCACTAAAGATTCTGCAATTATTGTGTGTATTTTTGCATAATATTGATTAAAAATTGGAGTATGAATAATTATAGAAAGTGTAATTACAAGCATAGGAATTATAAAAAACAGAGTAGCCCAACTCATACTAGCTGCATAAAAGCTTACTTTTGGCTCAAAAAGTTCTAGCACAAAGTTTTTTGTTAGTTTAAATATATAGATTATCCACTCTTTTATAGTTCTATTTTTCAAAAAACTCCTTTTAATTCTTTATGCAGTTTGAATTTACGGGACGACACATAGGTCGTCCCCTACATGGAAACAATCAACCATCAACCAGACTAAAGTCCCATTTTCCCTGGGTTTAATATACCGTTAGGGTCAAACGCCTCTTTTACTCGCTTAAATAGAGAAAGCTCTTCGTCGCTAAAGGCTATATTCATAAACTCTGCTTTGCTAAGCCCTATTCCGTGTTCTCCGCTTAGCGTTCCGCCCATATCTACTACCAGTTGGAATATCTCTTTTATAGCTTTATGCCCATCTTCTAACTGCTTTGAATCTGAACCATCTACCATAACATTTACATGTATATTACCATCGCCTGCGTGTCCAAAGCATGGTACATTAAAGTTATATTTTGAGCCAATTTTATAAATCTCTTCTAACGCTTTTGGTAGCATACTTCTAGGTACTGATATATCTTCGTTAAGTTTTTTACTACCATAAATCGTAATAGATTGCGATGCCCCTCTTCTTGCTCGCCAAAGTTCATCTCTTTCGCTTTTTTCACTTGCTACCCTAAAATCTACTGCTCCATTTTCTAAAAATGACTCTTTTAAAGTTTTAAGCTGAAACTCCACCTCTTGCTCGACGTTTCCATCTACATCGCCAATTAGCAAGGCTCCAGCTTCGCTTGGTAAATCTACTCCCAACTTCTCCTGCACTGCTTTTACAACTAAAGAGTCTAAAAACTCCATAGCAACTGGGTTTGCACCCTTTGCCAAAGATTTAAATACTGCATTCATCGCACTGCTAACATCTGGAAAAATCCCCATATAAGATTTAGCAAATTTTGGCTTTGGCAAAAGTTTTAGTGTGATTTCTGTAATTACTGCCAAAGTACCTTCGCTGGCAGTTAAGATACCTGCAATATTGTAGCCAGCAACATCTTTTATAGTTCGTTTACCTGCACGAATTACATCGCCATTTGGCAATACTGCTCTTAGAGCCATTACAAAATCTTTTGTAATACCATACTTCGCTGCACGCATTCCGCCTGCGTTTTCGCTAACATTTCCACCAAGTGTAGAGTACTCTTCGCTTGCTGGGTCTGGCGGATAAAATAGCCCCAACTCTTCGACATGGTGTTGCAAATCTTTATTCACCACTCCAGGTTGTACAATAGCTAGCATATTTTCTAAATCTATTTCGAGAATATTATTCATATGTTTCTCCATAGCTAGCACAATACCACCATTTACTGGCAATGCTCCACCTGTAAAGCCACTTCCAGCCCCACGAGGCACTATTACAATTTTGTGCTCATTACAGTACTTTAAAATTTTGCTTATATCCTCTTCGCTTCTTGGAAAAAGTACCGCATCTGGCTCGTAATATGTTCTTGTTGCATCGTAACTGTATGCTCTTTTGTGGGCTTTGTCTGTATATATATTATCAGCTCCAACAAGCTTTGTAAAAAAATCTATATGCTCTTTAGCTATTTCCATCTAATCTCCGTTATCTAAATGTATTATAAAATGGTTTCATTGCATTGTAATTGCTAATATCCATCATTACTCTGCCAATCTCTGTATCGCTTAGTGGGTCGTAAAGTGTAATAAATCCGTTTTTAAATATTACAAACAATCCAATATGAGTAAGCTTTGCAAAGGCTTTATAGTCGCTACTGCTTGGGTTGCTAGAGCCTCTGTTTGCTAAAAAGCCCATAAAAATATCTGGATTAACCGAGCGGATACCAAACTTGTTTTGTACATTTACAAAAGTGTCTCTATTTGGTGCTAAAACCATAACTTTATCGTACATAAAGCCACCTACAACTTTATCGCCAACTTTTGGAATTGGCTTAAGATTTGCTAAGTTTTTACCACCCAATGGGTCTTTATCTATTATAACAGCTTGCTTTGGTGCAGTCTGTTTTACAGTAACTAATGCAAACTCTCCACTTGGTAGTTGCCTTATAACCAAACCGCTCATTCCATTCATTGCAAATGAGTCTTGCATTGTTATTCTATCGCCATTTACCGCTGTAACTGTAGTGTATGTTTTTGCAGGCACAAAGTTAGCAAAAAGTGCTATGCTAAATGCAATCAATAATAAAAATAGTCTATTCATTTAAAATCCTTTTTATATGTGATTGTACCAAAAATATCTCAATATTCTAAAATTTAGATATAATTATTGCAATTTTAACCCAAAATAGCAAGGAATATATCTTGAAAGTACTATTTATTTTAACTTTTTTAATTGCCTCTCTATTTAGTGGAGAGTTTAAATTAAAAAAGTGGCAAGATGGCGAGACATTTGGTGGGTATTTAACAAGGCACCATATAGATTCGACTAAGTTTTATAACCAAATTAACCCTGATGATATTAAATTTTTATCTTCTATTCAATCAGGTGCTCCATTTTTTGAGGATGAAAATAATGGCACTCTGAATCAAATACTTATTCCGCTAGGCGAAGAGATGCAAATTTCGGTATTTAAAAAAGGCGGAGAGTATAAGTTTGATATTATTCCTATAAATTACAAAACTATTAAAGACAGAGTTCACATAAAAATAGAAAATAGCTGTTTTTCGGACATAAAAAAAGCAACAAACAATCCAAATTTGGCAACATATTTAAAGAAAATATTTAAGGGATATGTAGATTTTACAAAGTTAAGAAAAGGCGATGTTATTTCTATTGAATATAAGCAAAAGAGTATAGGTGGCATTCCATGGGGCGAACCAAATATTAAAGCTGCATATGTTAAGCATAGAGATAATGAGTATTTTGCAGTATCTAAAGGTGACAATTATCAAATTTGGACAAATAAGAGTATAGTGAAAAGTGTTACAAAATTTAAAATTATTAAATCTTCTGCATCTTATAAATCATTCTTTTATCCACTCGACAAGATACGTATAACTTCACCATTTTCATACAAAAGATGGCACCCAATTTTACACAGATACCGCCCACATTTGGGTATAGATTTTGGTGCGAAATGGGGTACACCTATACACGCAATAGCTAGTGGAAAAGTAATTTATGCCGGCTGGATGCGTGGATATGGTAGAGTTACAAAAATTGCACATGGGGCTGGATTGGTTTCTTTATATGCACACCAAAGCAAGCAATTAGTACATGTTGGACAAATGGTAAAAGCAAGACAAGTAATTGGTAGAATTGGAAGCACAGGCAGAAGCACAGGCCCACATTTGCATTTAGGTGTTTATAAATATGGCAAGCCGATAAATCCTAAAAGAGTTCTTCATAAAATTGTAAAAATAAAAGGTGGTAGCAGTCGAAGTGTAAAAATTGTAAAAAATGTAAAAAGTTCCATTAAAAACCTACCATATAGAGAGAAAAAATTATATAATACGCTTAGTAAACTACATAATGCTACTCCATATATTTGGAAAAATTTAGACGAAAAAATCAATATAAGTGTAAAAGAGAAAAAAGATGCCAGCAGAATTAAATTATCAAGCTCAAAAGGAGCTACTTGAATCATTAATATCAAACAAAGAAGAGTTTGAACATCGCCACCCAAGCGATATTGCAAAAATACTTAAAGAGATTTACCACGAAGATGGCTTTGAAACTTTTTTATCTTATCTAAGGAGAATTCCAGAGGAACACTTAGGAGAGGTTTTATTAGAACTTCCAGAACACCTTAAAGATGAAGCACTCGAAAAGTTATCGGTAAAAGAGTTAGCAGATGTTGTAGATGAGTTAGATAGTGATGATGCAGCCGATTTAATACAAGATATTGCCGAATTAGATAGCGAAAAAGAGAAAGAGGTACTATCTAACTTAGACGATGAAGATGTAGAAGATATTAAGAAACTGCAACTATACGATGATGATGTTGCCGGTTCACTAATGCAAACCGAGCTATTTA
>WFYP01000028.1 GCA_015490055.1 Nitratifractor sp. | reverse complement strand
TTAATATGCTATTGTTTTATAGTTTATATATTAAAAGGAGAAATTATTACAAAATCTATCATATTATTTTTTTTAACTTTTACATCATTATTGAATGCAAATTCCACTTTAGGAATGCAATTATCACAATCTCTCCACCTTTCTGCAGGCTCAAAGGCGATTTTACAGTGGGAACGTGTTTTTAAATCTGAGAAAAAAATGAAACGATATAAGATAATTTCACTCGATAAAAACGAAAAAAATGCACTTCAAGAGTATCTTGTAGATCATGCAATTGATTCCGATCAACCCACAATAGCAGGAGAATAAAGTTTTGAAAAATATAATTATTTCATCGGTGCTTTTAGCGAGCAATGGACTAGCCACAGAGAAACCAAGTTTAAATTCCCTTCAAAATGAAGTAAAAGAACTCAAACAGGTTATAAAAGAGTTGCAGTCACAACAAAACTCACTAGCAAAAAAGCAGGAACAGACTAGAGTAGATTTAGATGAGAGTTTGGACTATACGGAGAGTGTAGAGACTCGTGTTTTAGAAAACAAACTTAATTTTGGTTTAGGTTTTAAGGTAAATCTTGACAATTTCTCCAAAAAATATGCAGATGGGCATAGTGTTGATAACACGAATATATTGAGCAATAAGTTAATGCTCAATATAAAGGCTAACATTACAGACAATATTCACTTTGATGGAAGACTTTCTATGTATAAGTATTGGGGTTCAAGTTTGCAACACCCTTATAGCTCTTATGACAATATGCAAGGAAGAGTGCCATCAGACAGTTCTATATATGTAGAACGTGCCTACATTAACTGGTTCTTCAATAGAGACGGATATATTCCTTTAGCTCTTACCATCGGTCGACAGCCTAGTGCCGATGGACCTAGTCAACAGTTTAAAGACAACACTACAAGAAAAGCAACTTATTCAGCACTTTTATATGATGGTGCAGCTGACGGAGCTGTTCTTACCTTTAATATATCTAATGTCGTTCATAATAAAAAAAGTTTTTTACGTTTTGGATATGCAAAAGGTTTTGGCTATACAGAGAGTGCGTCTAATGTTGGTAATGCATATGTTGGTAGTTCAAACAATGACCTAAAAGATACAAATATATATGGAGCTTTTTTTGACACAACACTCCCTACTCTCAACAAGTCATTAGTTCAAGTAAGTTACTCTAAAATGAAAAATATTGTTGCAAATCCTCTTGATACCAATGCAACACAAAACAAAAATTTAGGTGATCTTGACTTGTATGGTGCAATGATAGAAATCACAAATTTAAAAGATTTAAATTTAGACTTGTTTGCACACTATGGGCATAGTATTGCATATCCAAATAGTGATAGCTATGGTAAGAGTGGTGGTTTGTTAAGCAGTACAGGTGATAGCTCCACAAAATCTGGTGATGCTATTTGGCTTGGTGGAAGATATGGTTTTGGAGACAAGCAAAAATACAAAATAGGTTTTGAGTATAACAAGGGTAGCAAGAACTGGATTAGTCTTACTCAGGGTTCTTTTGATGTATATAATAAACTTGCAACAAGAGGGGATGCTTATGAGGCTTACATGATGTATGTCGTAAATAGATATACAAATATTCGTTTGGGTCTTGTCAATATTGATTATAAGTATAGTCGTAGTGGTTGGTTTGTAGGAGAGAGTAAGTTAGTAAAAGATGTAGCACATACAGAAAATGAACTTGATAAATTAAATTCTGTTTATTTAAAAATGAGTATTAATTATTAAATGAAAAAGTTTATTAACAATTTAAAATTAATTCATAAACTTAATATAGTTTTTTATATCGCTATTGTTATCTCTTTTGTTCTCATTACTGTTTTTTCTAACATTCTATTTAGATTGCATAAACACATAAATATCAATCACACTCGGCTTATCCAAGTGTATCGCTACAACAGAGAAATCAAAACAAATCTTGATCTCTTAAATCATATTGTACTCCACAATGCTTTAGTTCATGATAATCAATACAAAAATAAAATACAAAATGCAAACATCGCTATCTCCGAAAATTTAAAGCTTTTAAAAGAAGATGAATTTTTTAAAAATAGTTTAGATGCTGTTCAAAAAATAGCTAAAATTAAAATACGCATAACTGGATATAACACTATCGTAAGTGAGTTTGAAGAAGAGTTTAATGATAGTGTAGAAGATGGAATGTATGCTACCTTAGCACTCACTTCTGCAAGTGCTATAGTTTCTAAAGAATTAAATGTAATTAGTTCAGATATAGAGTCAATATCTGAAGCTAAAACTAGAGTATTGCAAGAGCAAATTTTTAGATCTCAAATTTTGATTATTTTTATAGTTATACTTATCTTTATATTTATGTGG
>WFYP01000027.1 GCA_015490055.1 Nitratifractor sp. | reverse complement strand
CTACAAAAGAGTATATAGATAGTGGGTTAATTGGTAAATTAGCAGAAGTAACAGATAAAATTAATAAGCTTAATCTTGAAGCTACAGTAAATAATATAAATGATTTACTTGCAACTTCAAAAGGACCTGTTAAAAAGTTAGATAAGATATTAAAGAGTACTCAAGATTTAGTCAAAAATGCTAATGAATCTATAAAGAATATTAATAAAGTCATAGGCACAAAAGAGTTTAGAGGACTTAGCAAAAATCTTAATAAAACTCTTAAATCTTTAAATAGCACAATTTTACAGACTAAAAAAGTACTAAAAGGTTATGGTAGTGACTCTCTATTTGCAGATAAAGTAGAAGCAACACTAAAAGAGTTACATAATACCAGTGAGCAGACAAATGGGCTTTTAAGAAAGCTAAACAAAAAACCAAATGCATTAATTTTTGGAGAATAATATGAGAAGAGCATTATTAATAACATTAACTCTATTTTTTGTAGGATGTAGCTCTAAACAGAGTATGTATCTGTTGCCACAAGAATCAACACACACTTTAACAACTATACACACACAGATAGGAGTAAAAAAAGTAGAATTACCAAGCTACTTAAATAGTGATAAAATCTTAATAAAAAATGGAATGAAACTAGAAGAGTTAAATGCTAACTTTGCTACATCGCCAGATAAATTATTTACAAATAGGGCTATTGTTAAACTTAAAAAATTGTTAAACGACCCAAATGTATTTTTATATCCTTGGGATGTAGATAGTAAAAAAGGTTATATTGTTGAGATTGTTTTAGATGACTTTATCTATAGTAATAACGAAGTTAATCTTAGTGGTACCTATTTTATAAAGAGTGCACAAGGTTCTATTATAAGTTCATCTAATTTTAGTTATAAGAAAGAGGCACATAAGAATGTAGATGATATAATGAGAAGTTTAAGTCTGTTATTTGATAAAGTAGTGCTAGAAATAGCTCAAAAAATAGCTAGATAATATAAACTTTTTAGTATCATTCCATTAAAGAAATAAATTAAATAAAAGGTTAAAAATGAGTCATTATATGATTTTCTCAGGAACTGCAAACCCAGAATTAACAGAAGAGATTTCTAAATATTTAGATGTACCAGTATCAAAAGCTACAATAAATAGATTTTCTGATGGCGAGATAAATATTCAAATTGCCGAGTCGGTTCGTGGAAAAGATGTATATATAGTTCAGCCAACTTCTGCACCTGCAAATGCAAACTTAATGGAGCTTTTAATTATGGTTGATGCTCTTAAGCGTTCATCTGCTAAATCTATTACAGCAGTTATCCCTTACTATGGATATGCAAGACAAGATAGAAAAGCAGCTCCTAGAGTGCCAATATCTGCAAAATTAGTAGCAGATATGCTAGAGACTGCTGGTGTTACAAGAGTTGTTACTGTAGATTTGCATGCAGCTCAAATCCAAGGTTTCTTTAGTATCCCAGTAGATAACCTTTATGGTGCAAACCTATTTTTAGACTATATAAAAGAGAAAAATCTTAAAAACCCAATTATTGCATCTCCAGATATTGGCGGTGTTGCAAGAGCTAGATATTTTGCCGAAAAATTAGGTTTAGATATGGTTATTGTAGATAAACGACGTGAGAAAGCAAACGAAGCTGAGGTTATGAATGTAATCGGTAGTGTAGAGGGTAAAGATGTTATATTAATCGATGATATGGTAGATACAGCAGGAACAATGGTAAAAGGTGCTAAAGCACTTAAAGATTTAGGAGCAACTTCTGTAATGGCTTGTTGTACTCACCCAGTTCTTTCTGGTCCAGCATTTGATAGAATAGAGAGTGGAGCAATAGATGAGCTAGTAGTATCAAACACAATTCCACTTAAAAAAGAGTCTTCTCATATTAAAGTATTAAGTACTGCAAAACTTTTAGGCGAAGTGATTAGAAGAATAAACAATAACGAAAGCGTAAATTCGCTTTTTGATATGTAAGGTTAGTTAATGGCAAAAAAGATTCCACAGGCAAATATTAGAAACTTTTCGATAATTGCACACATAGACCACGGCAAATCTACACTTGCAGATAGAATTATTCAAGAGTGTGGTGCTGTGAGTGATAGAAAAATGAGTGCACAAGTTATGGATACAATGGATATTGAAAAAGAGCGTGGAATAACAATTAAAGCTCAAAGTGTTAGGCTAACATATATAAAAGATGATGAAGTATATATCCTAAACTTAATAGACACTCCAGGTCATGTTGATTTTAGTTACGAAGTTAGCCGTTCGCTTGCCTCTAGTGAGGGTGCTCTGCTTATAGTAGATGCTGCACAGGGTGTAGAGGCACAAACTATTGCCAATGTATATATCGCAATGGAGAATGATTTAGAGCTTCTGCCAGTTGTAAACAAAATAGATTTGCCAAGTGCAGACCCAGATAGAGTTTTAACAGAAGTAGAAGAGGCTATCGGATTAGATTGCACAGAACATAATTTAGTATCAGCAAAAACAGGGCAAGGTGTAAAAGAGTTAATAGATACAATAGTCGAGAAAATCCCTGCCCCACAAGGCGACGAAAATGCACCAACAAAAGCTATTATTTACGATAGCTGGTTCGATAACTACTTAGGTGCACTTGCTCTTGTTAGAGTATTTGATGGAAAAATTTCTAAAGGGCAGATGGTTAAGATAATGGGCACAAAAGAGGAGCATCAAGTTCTTGATTTAATGTACCCAAATCCAATAGCACCAATTAAAACAACCGAGATAAACACAGGCGAAATTGGAATTGTAGTAATGGGCTTAAAGACTGTAGAGGGGCTAAAGGTTGGTGATACAATTACCGATGCCAAAAAACCAACAGCCGAGCCAATTCCCGGCTTTGAGCCAGCTAAGCCATTTGTATTTGCAGGAATCTATCCAATAGAGACCGATAAGTTTGAAGATTTAAGAGATGCTCTAAATAAATTAAAACTAAACGATTCAGCTCTAGCTTTCGAGCCAGAGAGTTCACTTGCACTTGGTAGTGGATTTAGGGTAGGTTTCTTAGGTATGCTACATATGGAAGTTGTAAAAGAGCGATTAGAGCGAGAGTTTAACTTAGACTTAATAGCAACAGCCCCAACCGTTGTTTACGAAGTTTTACAAACAGATGGCGAAAAGGTAGTAGTACAAAACCCAAGTGAATTACCAGACCCATCTAAAATAGATACAATTTTCGAGCCATATGTAAAAGCAACAATCTTAACACCAAACGAATTTGTAGGCAACTTGATAAAACTGCTTAACGATAGACGCGGTATTCAAATAAAGATGGATTATCTAAACGAAAATAGAGTCCTTTTAGAGTATGATATACCAATGAACGAAATCGTTATGGACTTTTACGACAAGCTAAAAAGCACAACAAAAGGTTATGCAAGTTTCGACTACGAACCAATAGGCTTTAGAGAGGGCGATTTAGTTAAGCTAGATATTAGAGTAGCAGGCGAAGTTGTAGATGCACTTAGTATTATTGTGCCACAAGAGAAGGCAAGAACAAGAGGTTTAGCCTTTGTAAACCAGTTAAAAGAGTTAATTCCACGCCAACTTTTTGAAGTTGCAATTCAAGCAAGTATCGGAAATAATGTAATTGCAAGAAGCAATGTTAAATCTATGGGTAAAAATGTTACTGCTAAGTGTTATGGTGGTGATATTACAAGAAAAAGAAAGCTATTAGAGAAGCAAAAAGCTGGTAAGAAGAGAATGAAAGCAATAGGTAAAGTAAATGTACCACAAGAGGCATTTATGGCAGTATTAAAAATAGATAGTTAAAGGGCACATTTGTTTATAAAAGAAGTAATGTTTCATATCCACCTTATTATGGCAATATCTTGGATTGGTGGTTCTGTATTTATGTTTGTTTTAGGCATAACTTTAAGAGATAAAAAAGCACAGCAAGAGGTTTATCCGCATATAGGACCAATATTTGGTTGGTTTGAAGTTGTTGCCCTTGTAGCACTTTTAATATCAGGCTTCTATTTAGGTGGATATTATAACTTATTTGAAGTCTTAATGCACCCAAATGGTTCTAAAATTTCTGATGCAATAACCAAAAAAGCAATTTTAGTTGCAATATTAACAGTAGCTACAATTTTACATTTTGTAATTGCATATAAAACAAATGGCAAAGAGAGAACAAAGCTAGAAAATTTCTTCTCTCGTGGTTCATCTATGTTAATATTTTTTCTAAACTTATTTGTAATGCACTATGCTATTGTGCTTAGAGATATACTTTAATGCTACCAAAAAACTTACTTACAATTTATGGCAGAAACCCAGTACTAGAGGCTCTGCAAGATAACTCTTTAAAAATATACGCCTTGCATCTCTCTAAAAGCAATAAAAAGAGTGATAAGCTAGAGCAAATGCTTCGCTTAGCAAATAGCAGAGATATAGAAGTAAAGTATCACGATAAAAAACGACTTAGTCAAATATCTAAAAATGGCAAACAAGACCAAGGTGTAGCTTTAGATATAGTACTAGATAACTTTACCAACCTAGATGCTATAAAATCTATGCAAGAGTATAAAATACTCGCTCTTGATGGCATTGAGAATCCACAAAACTTAGGTATGATTATCCGCTCAGCAACAGCAGGCGATATAGATGCAATTATAATACCAAAAAAAGGTTCTGCTTCGCTAGTATCTCCACTTACTATTAAAGCTAGTGTAGGTACAATATTTAAAATGCCAATACTACAAACAACTAGCCTATACAGAACACTAAAAGAGTTAGCAATAACTGATGCCTCAATAATCACGCTAGATTTAAATGCAAAAAGCACACTAAAAGAGTTAAAAGCTCCTAAAAAATCTATATATGTGTTAGGAAATGAGAGTAGGGGTGTTAGCAAAGAGATAAATAGCATAGCTAATCAGAGAGTAAAGATACCAATGAATAGAGGTGTTGAGTCTTTAAATGTAGCTATTACGGCAAGTTTAATAGCACTAAGTTTCTAAATATTTATTAATATTAAGAGAAAAGTTTACAATTATTTGACAATTCTTAACAAATAAGAGTTTTTTTTAAATAATTTTAAACTAAGTTGAGATATACTTCCGCACTTATTATGTTACGGCAGTAATAAATGAATTAGCACGAGATTTAAAAGGGTATAGAATGTACGCAATTATTAAAGCAAGTGGACAACAGTTTAAAGTTCAAGAGGGTGATATTATCTGTTTTGACAAAATGAACTTAGAGCCAAAAGCAGAAGTTGAATTTAAAGAGGTTCTAGCATTAGACAATGGTGAATTAAAAGTAGGTACACCATTAGTAGAGGGTGCAGTAGTTAAAGGTGAAGTAATCAACGAAGGAAGAGATAAAAAAGTTATCACTTTCAAGAAGAGAAGAAGAAAAGACTCAAAAGTAAAAAGAGGCTTTAGAAGAGACTTCACAAGAGTTAGAATTACATCAATCGCATAAGGAGAAGATATGGCACATAAGAAAGGTCAAGGATCAACCCAAAACAACCGTGACTCAGCTGGACGTCGTCTAGGTGTTAAGAAATATGGTGGAGAAAAAGTTATTCCAGGTAATATTATTATTCGTCAAAGAGGAACAAGAGTAGTTCCAGGTGCTGGTGTAGGCATAGGAAAAGACCATACAATCTTCGCAATGATCGAAGGTGTAGTTAAATTCGATAACAAAACAAGAAACAAAAAAAGAGTTTCTGTAGTACCTGCTTAAAAGCTAAAATCCGCAAGCTATGCGGATTTATTCTAAATTTTAATCACTCCTTTTTACATATCATAATTTTATTCTAAATCTAAATTTCACCGTAAATAAATTCTTAATTGGGTAAAATAGTATAAATAACTTCCGTTAAAAATATTCGTTCTAAGTAGTATAATGAGTCTAAATTTATATTCAGCAATTTCAGAAAAATATACAAGCAATTCTCAAAAGATAAGAGTTTTAACAGAAAACTGGGTGAATAAACATATATTTTGTCCTAATTGCGGATGTTCAATTACAGAATATGAAAACAATAGACCTGTTGCTGATTTTTACTGCTCTAAATGTAATGAAGATTATGAACTTAAAAGTAAAAAAGATAAAATTGGTAAAAAGATAGTTGATGGTGCATACTCAACAATGATAGAAAGACTACAAAGTAATTCAAATCCAAATTTTTTCTTTTTGAACTATGATAAAAATAGTTTAGATGTAACTAATTTTATTGTTATCCCAAAACATTTTTTTGTACCAGAAATTATAGAAAAACGAAAGCCTCTATCTCCAACAGCAAGAAGAGCTGGCTGGGTAGGTTGTAATATCCTGCTTGAATCTATACCTCAAAACGGTAAAATATTTTATATAAAGAATGGAAAACCAGAGAATAAAGATAAAGTATTAGATTCTTGGAATAAAACTATTTTTTTAAAGCAAACAACAAATTTACAATCTAAGGGTTGGTTACTAGACATAATAAAATG
>WFYP01000026.1 GCA_015490055.1 Nitratifractor sp. | reverse complement strand
GCTGAAATTGAAAAAGAGTTAGAGTTACTTTTTAAAGCAAATATGAAAATTACTGATTGGGATGTTCCTGAGGGTGACGATAGCGAAGCGGCAGATATTATTTTAAATATTATGGATAAAAAACTTCAAGAGCTTCGTGCTGCAGCAAAAGCTGGAAAATATAAAAATTATTAAAAAAACAATAAAAAGGACAAAATATGAGTGCACATAAACATAGAGAACATTTACAAAGAATTAAAGAAGCTGTTAGTAAATCAGATAAGTTGGATGAGAATCAAAAGAGTGATAGTGTAAAACGTATAGAAGAGTGGGTTGAAGAAGATAAAGCTTTTGGTTTACTAAAAGAAGAGTTGCTCAATATAAGTGAGTATTTTGAAGTGCTTTTTGCAGAATTAGGTTTAACTAAATAGGTAAAAAGTATATATGGCAAATGGATTAAGGACGACAGTTGTTGGTGGAATATTACTTAGTATAGTCGGAAGTATAGGCTATATTTACTCTTCAAGAGTTGTTGATGGGCTCAAAGATAGTATTTATTTACAAACGGCAAGAAAACTCTCTTCTAATTTTGAGGATAGTATAGAGACTAAGAAAAAAGAGCTTGCAGTAGCAACTACAATAATGGCTCAGTCTCCTTCGCAAAATAGGGACAGAGTTTCTCTTAGTTTAAAAAAATATTCCTTATTTGAAAATATCAATTTTTCTTATTTGCCAAAAATAACTGTAAAACCACATAAATCCATTCGAAGTACTATTACTTTTTACAAAGATAGACCCTACGTTACTATTACTGCTGTTGCTCCTGCATATGATGCAAAAGGGAGATATATATCAAATCTTGTTACAAAGGCTGATTTTGATGCTTTTGCCTTTCACTTTGACACCAAGGGTTATAGTGCTATAGCCGTAGTCGATAAAAATAAAAGCCGTTACCTTTCAAACCCTTTTTACTTTTCCAATCTTGTTGAGACTATCAATACTATGCCAAGAAAAAAGATGGCAAATCTTGAACGCTATGTTGTAGATGAAAAGAGTGGTTTACTTTTGAGCGCATTTGAGCTAAACAATATAAATTCAGTAGGTCGAGTAAAAATTATTTTAGCAAAGGATCTCAGAGATATTGACCTCTCTATCGTGGATAAAGAGATAGAAAGAATTGTTTTAATAGCAGTCCTGTTGTTTTTATTGTTAATGCTACTGCTTTATAAAGTTTTTATTACAAATTACAGTAAAAGTGTCGCAGACAACTACGAAGAGCTTTTAGAAGATTTGGCAGAAAAAGATTTAGAGATACAAAGACAAGCAGATGTGATTAAGTTTATAGCGATGAATGATCCTCTTACGGGACTAGATAATAAGGTCTCTTTGGTTAATAAACTTGATAACATTATTAGTAATGCTAAAATTAATGAGTATCAGGTTGGAATTGTTTTTCTTGATTTAGATAAATTTAAAAAGATAAATGATGTATATGGTCATGATATAGGCGATTTGTTGTTGCAAAAAGTGGCAGATAGACTTAAAGAGTGCATACATAAAAACGACATTGTAGCGCGAATTAGCGGAGATGAGTTTGTTGTAGTTGAAACGAAAATGACTGATTATAGTAATACAAACTTAATAGAAAAAATTATTTTTATTATGAAAAAACCATTTTATATAAAAAATAAAGATATTCATATTACATTTAGTATTGGTCGTAGTATTTTAGGTCAAGATGGAAATGATGTAGATAGCTTACTAAAAAATGCTGAAACTGCGATGTATATTTCAAAAGATATAGGACCAAATAACTATGTATCTTATGATGCATCGATGGGAAAAATGTCTCAAAAAAGACTTGAACTTGATAAAAATATACGCAGTGCTCTTAAAAACCAAGAGTTGGTACCGTATTACCAACCAAAAATAAATGCGGTGACAAATGAGGTTGTAGGGCTTGAGGCTTTAATCCGCTGGAGGGATGCTAAAAAAGGTATCATTTATCCTAGTGAATTTATTCCGTTTTGTGAAGAGAGTGATCTTATAATTGACATAGATAGATATATGTTAATTCACTCAATGAGACAACTTTTAATGTGGCATAAAGAGGGCGTGAAAACTGGAAAAGTTTCTGTTAATATTTCGACAAAAAAACTTGAAAAAGGTGATTTTATTGCTGAATTAAAACAAATTCTTTTGAGTGAAAATTTTGATCCAGCCTATTTGGAAGTAGAAATATTAGAGAGTCAAGTTATGAATAACCCTAAACGCTCCATAGAAATACTAAGACAAGTGAAAGAGCTTGGTATTTCTATTGCTATTGATGATTTTGGTACTGGTTATTCATCACTTTCGTATCTTAAAGAGTTGCCAGTTGACAAAATTAAAATTGACCGTAGTTTTATTATAGATCTTCCATATAATAAGGATGCAGTCTCTATTGTCAGAACTATTATAGCTTTAGCAAAAAATCTTCATTTAGAAACAATAGCAGAAGGTGTTGAGACGAAAGAACAGTTAGATTTTCTTATAAAAGAAGGGTGTGTAAATATTCAGGGATATTACTTTTCAAAACCTCTCTCAGCTATGATTTGTAAAGATTTTCTTCTTTCAAAAAATGATGAAAGATAAGAGTATAGATATGCAAATGGTTGTTGACTCCTTAAGAAAAAAAGGAAAACTTTTTAAAAAGATGCAAGAGGTTGCTCCTAAAGAGTTGGGAATCAGAAATAAAATAAAAATTTATATAGCAACGGATACTTATGGTTATTTTTGGGCTATTTTTGCTGTAAGTCAAAAGAGCCGAATACTTATGAAAGATGTATATAAATTTGAAGAGATATATGCAAAACTCACTCTCTATTGTGAGCATAATTTTAAGCATAAAATCATTTTTATAGATGCTCCTCTTTGTTCTAAAGCACAAAAAGCCTTTAAAGAAGCTCTCTGGAAAATTCAGTGATGCTTCTTTGTGATATTGGCAATACTTCGTATCATTTTCTTGACGGTGAGAATACATTTAAAGAGAGTGCTTCTAC
>WFYP01000025.1 GCA_015490055.1 Nitratifractor sp. | reverse complement strand
ATTTAATATGTCAATTTGAAAAAAGTCAATATATTATGATGGTTACTTTCATTTCTCAATGTGCGAAAAATGCCCTTAAAAGAACAAGAAGAGTTTTAGACACTTTTGCAAATCGTATTGGTGATAATACTTGGCAGACTATTATTACTATGGAAGGTTTAAATGCTGTACAAAAATTACTCAAAAAAACAGCTTCTAAGAGTACGGCTGTAAGTTGTCACTGGATACGCTCTCGTAGTCGTAGTGATTTTTTGTAGGTGGTTGGAAAAAGAGATGAGTTTGATGAAAATGGTGTCGTTCCTGTAAATTATGGAATAACTTCAAGATTTATAGGAGAGAAAGAGATAATGTTAAAAGAAATATATGCAAATACAAATAGACAACGACTAGATCAACACCTTTTTAGTGTGGGATATTTGGCAAAGTTATTGATAGAAAAGATTGTACCAAATGATGAGAATCTAGCAGATTCTGTTTACATAGCAGGATGTTGGCATGATATAGGGAAGATAGATGAAAACTTTCAAAGTTGGGTTACAAAAGAGTTAAAAAAACAGAAAAAGTACAAAGATATTCCTGATGAAGGGGTGCATATTGAAAAGGGTACATTTTCATGGGAGAAGTACCCTCGACATAATGAATTTTCATTGTTGCTTTTTGAGATATTGTTTGATTCTAAACTTAATAAAGATTCATTAGCAAGGGTAAAACATGCTATTTATTGGCATCATGCAAAACCTATACGAAAAGAAGAGATTAAAAATCTAGTTGGTATTTATAATAAGATTACAGATTTTGACACTCTATATAGTAATATAATTGATAATCTAAAAGGTTTACTGGCTTCTGTTGATGAAATGGCAGATGAATATAATGAAGAGAGTAATAAAGTATCTCATTTAGATATACCTCATTTTGATAATATAGAAGAAAACTTAGAAGGTATCTCTCTACCGATATATAAACGATATTCTACAAAAGAAGTGATAAATGGCTATAAAAATAATTTAGGATTTAATGCAAAAAATAACTTAGCAAGAACAGCGATAGTAACAGCAGATAGATTGATTTCAAAACTAACAGCAGAAGAGCTGGAGAGTTATATTGAAAACAAAAGTTTAGAGACTCTTCTTAATGATGTTCTGCAAAAAGATAGAAGTTTGAAAAGTCATATCCAAAATTGTTTAGATGGATTTGAAGAAAAATATCCTCAAAGTGAACGAAATAAAAAGCAAAAAGAGACAGCCGAAGAGTTAGCAGATGAAGAGATAACAGTAGGTGTACTCAAAGGACCAGCTGGGTGTGGAAAAACTAAGATAGCTTTAGAATGGGCTTTAAATACAAATACAAAAAAAATATATTGGATTTGTCCACGAGTTCAAGTCTGCGAAGGTATCTTTTACGACCTCTGTTCTTCCCAATATTTACCAAATGCCAATATAGAGATAGTAACGGGTGAGATAAAAAAGAGTCTCAAAGATGGTGAAATAATTGAAACGATAGAGGGTACTGAGTTTTCTAGTGATATTATCATCACAACTATTGACCAAATAGTAAATAGCATTACAACTCACAAGCATATTACAACACTTATGGACTTTATGAACTCTCATGTAGTATTTGATGAGTATCACGAGTACATTACTATGCAAGGTTTTAATCTACTCTTTGGGGAACTCATAGAGATGAAAAAAAATCAACAAGATGGAGAAGATATTTTGCCAAATACTCTTTTGGTTTCCGCTACTCCTAATCCTCTTTTTATAGATGAATTTTTAGGATTAAAAAATGACATTGTGGATATGGAAAGTTTTGATAACTCTTCTTACCAAATAGATTTTATAGAGTATGATGATAAAGATGAATCTACTAATCCTTTGATGATGGAACAAACAAATAAACATACCTTTGTCATTAGTAATACAGCCACAACAGCACAACAAAGTTTTATAGAACATCAATCTAAAGAAAATGCTATTTTATTTCACTCTAAATTTATTAAAAAAGATAAAGAGTTTCTTTTTAAAGAGGTGTTTGACTCATTTAAGCAAAATGGAACTCAAAAATATGATGTATTGCGTTCAGGTCCTGTAGTTCAAGCATCACTTAATATAACCTGTAACAAAATGGTATCTGAAATGACCCATGCAGAAAACTTTCTGCAACGACTTGGAAGACTTGACCGTTTCGGGGAAAGCAATGAGGTTAATTTATATACAATTGCCATTACCGATGGTGTGATAACTGGAAAATCAAAAGATGGAAGTTCGAGGTTTTTAAATGATTTAGACTCTTTACAGAGTGCAAAAGCTTGGTATGAATTTTTAAACAATTCTCTAACTAAAGAGAGTTATACAATAAATGAGATATATACATTTTATGACAATTTTTATAAAGACGAGAATGTAAAAGAGTTTATACGACAAGACTTGGTGTCAGCTTTGAAAAAAAGTGTAGGTGTTATAGATGCTAATATCCTTGACCCTAAAAGTTTTCCAAAGAGTAAAAAAGATGAAAATGGAGGTGTGAAAATAAAGAAAAATTCGTTAAGAGGTAATAGCTTGTTTGTACAGATGGCAAAATGTCAGATAAATAGTGCTGATAGTTTTGAAATTTTAGATGAGTATGCTTATAATGATGTTGATGATGCTGTAACTATTGAAAGTATGGTTATTGAAGGATATGGAGATTCTAAAAAGAACCTTCTTTCCTTTATGGCAAAAAAACATCATAATATTAAAGATGTAAAAAAGTCATATAAAGATGCTCAACTTAAAAATGAAGCACGAGACCCAATTACTCCTATCTATTTGAGTTATACATTGGAAGACTTGAAAAAAGTTGAATCAGAGCCACATGAGTATGCTCAATATTATGCTATTGGTTTAAATCAAGCTATTGGTATTATTCAATTAAATAAATTTAAAAAGGAAATATAAAATGAGAAGTGAAAAAATAACAGGTATAAGAAGTGTTGATTTTAAGATAGTGTCTAAAGGTCATGGTGTTGTTAATTGGAATGGTCCAACAACTTTACTTGGAGATGGTGGTAAAACAGTAGATAATCATACAATGCCTAAACTCCGTGGTTATACAAACTTATCGGGTAGAGTAAAAGAAGAGACAGGGTATAAATATAAAAAAGAAGCAACTGATATTGATTTTAAAGTAAATCCTTTATATATAAGCCAAAATTGTATTCGTCATCATCTTTTTCGTGAACAAGCTTTTGATCTTCACTATGCAAATACTAAAAATATAAAAAATGTTTTGGCTTCATTAACAGGACTTATCAGAGGGTTTGTAGTTCCTGCAACCCAAAACAAAAGAACAAGTCCATTACTCATTGAAGATTTTGTAGATCAACTTGGAAATGGAAACTTTGAACAGTTTGGCCAAGCTGGGGAAAGAGATAGTTCTTCTTTTTACTCTAAAACAACATTTGGAGATACAGAGTATATCTCGTATGGTTCTATAAGTATAGAGCAACTTCAATTTATATCATTAGATAAAAAATTTGATAGAGAAGCAATGGCAATTAAAGAGGGAGAGGGTGAAGAGGTTGCTCAACTTGTTGAAGAGTATATTACTTCACTTGATAGTAGTCGTTCCCCTAAAGCTACTTTTCATAAAAACTGTGTGAGAAATGGAACGATTTTTGAAGAGGGAGAAAATGGTATCTTACTTAATGATGATGCTGTGGCTATTTTGATAGATGAAACTTTACATAAACTAAATGAACTCTCTATCCGTCAAGCAAAATCGTATATGTATGTTGATGAGATGAGTGTTGATTATAATGATAGCAATAAAATGATGAGAATTAAAAGTGATGAGAGTTCTATCGTATCTACTTTAAATGGTAAATATGCAAGCTATTTTTATGCTAAAGATTAGTTATGAAAATAGAGATAGAGTATGAAGCAAGTTGGAGAAACTCTTTTTTAGATGGGAGCAATGATGAAGCTCTTCCTAAAGGGAAAAAAGGAAGAACTTTTATAGCTTCCTATTCAAATTTGAATGGTAAAGATAAAGATAAGTATTTTATTAAAAGAGAAGTTACTCTCAATACAGTAATGGGTATTTTAAATCGACTTATAGGTGACCAAAGAAAGTTGTATCAAGCAAGAGAAAATGAAGGTTACTATTTTAAGGATATTAAGTCATTTGTATCTTTTAAAGATAATGTTAAAGTTTCTAGTGATGAGTTAGTGTATCTGCGTAATATGTCTGGAAATACTGATAAAAGTTCCTACACAGGTATGATAAAAACTAATGATGCAATGTTTAGTTCTGATTATTCTAAAGAGTTTTGGGGTATTTTGACATTGGATGTTGATGAACTTATGGAGTTTATAGTTCAAGGTAAAGATATTGAAAAAGATATAGACCTAGACCCTCTTGTTATATCTGACAGATTTGCAGAAATTGGAAAAATAAAAGCCCTTGGTGAGGATGATACAGTGATTAAAGTATTAGCTGTTTTAGAAAGAAATTTTGAAGGAACAAATTATAAAAATAAAAAAGATTTAGTTGTACCTTTAAATCTTTATTGTTCAGCTTTATACTTACAGTTAAAGAGATTATCATCACAGTACGACTTGAGTTCTGCTTTGACAAAAACAGCAACAATCCCTGGAATTTCAAAAAGAACTTTTACTAAGAAAAATTTCATGGATAAATTTACGACAGGTGAAATGAAAAAAGTATTTGGAAATCCATATATTAAGGAAGATAAAATTAAAGGTATCGGAAAAACAACCTCTATGCTAACAAAAGCCAGTGGTGTTTTGGAAATAACTATTGATATATCAAGAGATAAAGCAAAAGAGTTAAAAAAAATGATAGAAAATGCAGGTGTTTCCAGTTTTTACTTAGGAAAAAAAGGTTTAGCGTATGTTGTTAATATAGATACAAGAGAGGTAAGGTAAATTATGGACTGTTATATAGATATTAAAATTGTACCAAACAAAGAGATAAGAGAAAATATTTTACTTAATCAACTCTATACAGCATTTCATAAACGCTTATATGATTTAAAATCAAAAGATATAGCTGTTAGTTTTCCTGAGTATAGATTAAAACTAGGTAGATTATTCCGTATTCATGGAAGTAAAGAGTCTCTTGAAAAGTTAAATGAAAAAGATTGGCTTGGGAAATATAAAGCATTTTGCAAAGTTTCAAATATAGCGACTGTTCCTGAAAATGTGCGATACCGAACCGTATCAAGAGTACAACAAAACATGACAGAAGCCAAATTAAGACGGCTTGTTAAAAGAGGCACTATCCCTGAAGAAGATATTAAAAAGTACCGAATTAAAATGTTCCAAGGAGGTTTAGATAATCCTTATGTTGATCTTATGAGTATGTCAAATGGTCAACTACATAGACGCTTTATAGAATTTGGAGAGTTACAAGATAAAGAGACTAAAGGTGAATTTGATACATTCGGATTAAGTAATATTTCAGCTATTCCATGGTTTTGATTTTTATCTAAAAAATATACCTTTATTTTCAGTAGATAAAACAAGCCCCTAAATAAGGGCTTTCAAATAGTATTAAAAAAAGAATGGTATAATTTGTGAAATCTTCTTTTAATGAAGCTATATAGTAACTTCCAAACATGAATTTGCTGTTTACTACCGAATAGGTAGCTTGGAAGAAAGATATATCAACATAGATAAATTTATCAACGTTTACTACCGAATAGGTAGCTTGGAAGCTTTACTATGCAACTCATAATGAGCTAAAAGCGTTTACTACCGAATAGGTAGCTTGGAAGAAAAGAGGTGTGAAATGAGAGTTTTAATTTTAGTTTACTACCGAATAGGTAGCTTGGAAGAATAGTAGGATAGCCGAGCGAATCATCATACGGTTTACTACCGAATAGGTAGCTTGGAAGTTTCTATAAAAAGGAGCTATCAAATATCTCTCGTTTACTACCGAATAGGTAGCTTGGAAGTATCATATCAAGTGTTGGTATGGAAACAATAAGTTTACTACCGAATAGGTAGCTTGGAAGTTTTAAAGCCGAATATAGCCGTTTATGGTCGTGTTTACTACCGAATAGGTAGCTTGGAAGAAAAGAGCTTTTAAGTGCATTCACAGCAGGAGGTTTACTACCGAATAGGTAGCTTGGAAGTCTATCTTGATTTACTATGTTCTTAATGCTTCGTTTACTACCGAATAGGTAGCTTGGAAGAAAGTATAAAACTTTTGTCATCTGAATAGACTGTTTACTACCGAATAGGTAGCTTGGAAGAAACGACTCGATGCCATATTCATAAATACTTTGTTTACTACCGAATAGGTAGCTTGGAAGATACTTCCTGCTAATGCTGAATATCCTGCCATGTTTACTACCGAATAGGTAGCTTGGAAGAATTGAACTATTTACATTGTATTGAGTATCTTGTTTACTACCGAATAGGTAGCTTGGAAGTGAAATTATAAAATATATGTTGAAAAATAGAGGTTTACTACCGAATAGGTAGCTTGGAAGAAGATAAAATTAATGGTGGTTCTACTCTTACGGTTTACTACCGAATAGGTAGCTTGGAAGAGAACTAAGGTCAGTAAATTTCTCATCAAAATGTTTACTACCGAATAGGTAGCTTGGAAGTTATTATTAGCTTTGTAAGAAGATAATATATCGTTTACTACCGAATAGGTAGCTTGGAAGAAAAGATTATAAACTCTCATCAATCACAATCTGTTTACTACCGAATAGGTAGCTTGGAAGTTTTAAAGTTCGGTTAATTGCTCTTGATACTTGTTTACTACCGAATAGGTAGCTTGGAAGTACTGCTAAATTTTCTAATAATCTCTCATCACGTTTACTACCGAATAGGTAGCTTGGAAGTTTATAAAGATGATAAAACTTCTTCTATAGCTGTTTACTACCGAATAGGTAGCTTGGAAGACAACAAAGTAAAAGAGACATAAAAAAATGCTGTTTACTACCGAATAGGTAGCTTGGAAGATTAGTATATTCTACTTTTTTGCCTGTAAAGCGTTTACTACCGAATAGGGTAATTTCTGCATAAATGAATTAAAAGCGAAACGGACCTTATCTAAAACTTAAATTGATTTGAGCTCTTTAGTAGTCGATATAAAATATCTAAGTGAAGTCAAGGATACTTTTTTTTCTAATTGTGAATTGATTATCTTTAATATATTCGTTTGCATCAATTCCATTTCAAGATATTTTTTAATCTCATCTTTAAAAGGATCAAGAACTCTATTCTTATTTTTAACACCCTTTGGACGTCCAAGAGTTTTTCCACTTGCTCGGGCAGCTGCTAGTCCCTGTTTTGTTCTTTGACTTATAATCTCTCGTTCTGTTTGTGCGAAGTAACCATAGATTGCTAAAAGTAAAGATGAAAGAGCCTCATTTTTATTTGTTGAAAGCTCAGGTTGATTTGTAAAAATGAGTTTAATGTCTGCATTATTGAATTTTTCAATTAGATTTAAAATCTCTAACATATTTCTACCAAGTCTTGAAAGCTCTGTACACATAAATATGTCATCACTTTTGAGCTTCTCAAACACTTCATCAAGCAATCTCTCTTTTTGATCTTTTTTAGAAGAGATTTCCAGCTCTATAAATTCATCAATAATCATTTTATTATTTTGAGCATATTCCAACAGTTTATGCTTTTGATTCTTCATTGACTGTTGTTCTGTGCTTACTCTGATATAGCCTATTATCATAAAAACCCCTAAATTACTTGTATATCATCTACAACAATTTTTGAGTAGAGTTCTAAACTCTCATTTACACTTTGTAAAACTACTTTATAAAAATCACTGTAATCATTGTCGCTACTCTGCTGATATGTTTCAACTGCTTGAATATACTCTGCTCTGTTAGATACCTTGATGATAGCTTGAGGATAACCGTTTTGAAGCAATACTAAATTCATTAATAATCTTGCAGTTCTTCCGTTGCCATCTATAAATGGATGAATAG
>WFYP01000024.1 GCA_015490055.1 Nitratifractor sp. | reverse complement strand
AGTTATTGCTTGTCCTAATAGAAAAAGCATGATTAGTTGAAAAAATTTTACTAACCACCCCTCTAATAGGTGCTACAAAAGTATTGGAACGAGGCATAATAGCAATACCCTCACCTACTAATTTAGCTGAAAATACTTCATCTGGTACATCTTCTAACTTTACAATATCTCCATCAGCAGGAGAAACTAATATCTGTTTTTTTGATTTAAATAATCTAAACATTCTACTTCCTTATTTTTGAGATTCTAGCCATGAGCTTAATGTATCAATTTGCTCTTGCGTTCTTATACTACTTGTTCCACCCTCTGATTGACGTGCATTCATAGAAGCTCTATTGTCTAAAAGCTCCACTACCCCTTTGGTAATTCTCTCATCTACACTTTTTAGCTCATCAAAGCTTAATTCTGAGATATCCAGTCCCTTCTCTTCTGCCATATTAACAACATGACCTGTAATATGATACGCATCACGAAATGGAATACCTGCCTCTTTAACCAAATAATCTGCTAAATCTGTTGCAGACAAATGTCCAATCATACACGCTTGGTTCATCTGCTCTACATTAACAGTCATCTCATCTATCATCTCATTAAGCACTTCAAGTGAAAGTAGTGCTGTTTTTACAGAGTCAAAGACACCCTCTTTATCCTCTTGCATATCTTTATTATAAGCAAGTGGTAAACCTTTCATAACCGTTAAGAGAGCTACTAAATTTCCATTAACTCGTCCCGTTTTTCCACGCAGAAGTTCAGGAATATCTGGATTTTTCTTTTGTGGCATAATGGAGCTACCTGTAGCGTGTTTGTCTGAGAGTTGCACAAACTTAAACTCTGAAGCCGACCACAAGATGAGCTCTTCACTCAAACGGCTCATATGCATCATCATCGTTGAAATATTAAAGAGAATCTCTAAGGCAAAATCACGGTCACTTACAGTATCAAGACAGTTTAATGTTGGAGCTTTAAAACCAAGTTTTTCTGCCGTTATTTTACGGTTAATAGGGTGAGGAGTACCAGCTAACGCTGCACAACCAATTGGAGAGTAGTTATTTCGCTCATAAGAACTCATAAAACGCTCATAGTCACGTTTGAACATTGATGCATAAGCCATCATGTGGTAGGCAAAGTTAATAGGTTGAGCGTGTTGTAAATGAGTCATTCCTGGAAGGAGTGTTTCTGTATTTTCATTAGCAACTTTTAAAAGTGTTTCAATATTTAAAAGAAGTAAATCTGCAATCTTTTGTGTGTTTTTCTGAACATAGAGTCTAAAGTCTAAGGCTACTTGGTCATTACGGCTTCGTGCCGTATGGAGGCGTTTACCTGCATCACCAATCTTTTGAGTAAGTCGCCCCTCTATTGCCATGTGAATATCTTCATCATCTCCATCAAGTAAAAATTTACCTGACTCAACCTCTTCATAAATCTCTATTAAACCCTTTTCTATTTGAGTATAATCCTCTTTAGAGATAATCCCCTGCTGGGCTAACATATAAGCATGAGCAAGTGAGCCTTCTATATCTTCTCTATAAAGCACTTTATCAAATGGTAATGAGTTGTTTAACTCTTGTAATAGTTGAGAACTTGATTCCGTTATTCTAGCTGATGCAATCTTTTTTGACACAATAAATCCTATTATAAAAAGTTATGTATTGTATCGTATTTATAGTATAATTTTGAGAAAAGATAGAAAAAATGAATACCGATATTAAACTAGAAGCCTCTTGGCTTAAACATTTAGAAAACGAATTTCAACAACCATACATGCAAACACTTAAAAACTTTTTAAAAGAGCAAAAAACACAAGGCAAAACCATACTTCCTAAAGGTTCGCTTTGGTTCAATGCTCTAAATTCAACTCCACTTGACAAAGTCAAAGTAGTCATATTAGGTCAAGACCCATACCCTACTATTGGTCATGCTCATGGTCTATGTTTTTCAGCCCTTCCAGATGTTAAACCTCTGCCAAAATCTCTTATAAATATCTATAAAGAGTTGCAAGACGACTTAGGTATTGACAATTTTCACACACCATACCTGCAACCATGGGCTAAACAAGGGGTACTTCTTTTAAATGCTGTCTTAACTGTTGAAGCAGGAAAATCAAACAGCCATCAAGGAAAAGGATGGGAGCAATTTACCGATAAAATTATTGAAATAGTTAATCAAGAGTGTGACAATGTAGTCTTTATACTATGGGGAGCTTATGCACAAAAAAAAGGAAGTTCTATTGATACAACAAAACACATAATAATTAAGAGTCCTCACCCCTCTCCACTCTCTGCTTATAGAGGATTTTTTGGGAGTAGACCTTTTTCTAGGACGAATACTTTTCTTATTTCTAGAGGGGAAAAGGCTATAGATTGGAGAGTATAAATTTAATTTTATATTTTAAAGTAATATTAAGTTTATAGGTAATAGAATACTCTCAATATAAATAAAGAGAGTCTAATGAACGATTTAGAAGTTTTTTTTCAAAGTATAAAATCTATAGAAGATAAATATAATGAGTTAAATAGAAAAAATGCTTATGATTTCAACCTCTTTACACTTATGCTTAAAGCAGGTGATGAAGTTAATCTTCATAGTAAATTTATTGCTGAACTTCTCAATCCTAAAGGAACTCACCATCAAGGAAGAGTATTTTTAGACCTTTTTTTAGAGGAGATAAAATTAAAGATTCCTTCTGATAGAGTTGATATCTTTCGAGAGAAATACAATATTGATATATTGTTGGAATCTTCTGATTATGCAATAATTCTTGAAAATAAAATCTACACACAAGACCACTCCTCTCAACTAAGCCGTTATTGGGAAAAAATAGAAACAGAGGGTTATAAACAATCAAATATTTATCTACTATATTTAACTCTATTTGCTGAAGAACCACTTGAGCAAGAGGTCAAAGATAGAGTTATTAACCTCTCCTATAAAAATGAAATTTGTTCTTGGATAGAAAAGTGTATTCAACTTGTCACAGATATTCCTGTCTTACATGGAACACTACTTCAATATCTATATTTAATTCAATCACTTACCAACCAATCATACCACAAAGGTTTTATAATGGAAATTAAGGAGTTACTTCTACAAAACGACAATTTAAAACGTATAATAGAGATAGAAGAGGCTGTTATTGAAACTAAAATTGATGTACAATTTAACTTTTGGCAAACACTTTTATCAAATCTTTTTCCGACTTATGCATTTACTTTTTATAATACAAATAGTAATCAAGGACTTAAAGAGACAATCCAACGCTATTATAGCCTACAAAAAAACATTAAGGATTATGGGATAATGTATCAAGTAGATGAGCAGGTAATTTTTTTCGTTGAGTTGCGAAATAATATCTACTATGGTTTTGAAATTATAGATGAAGAGAGTATCTCAAGTAGACAAAAAGAGGCTTTAAAGAGCTTAGATATTATATGGAATGAAATTTCTGATACGGTTTATTGGCGATACCCAGATAAGCGTTTAGATTTTAAAAAGTTCAATCATCAAAATATTTTTGATTTAGTTGATGATGAGCAGAAGAAAAAAAATATTAAGAAAATAAGTGATGAAATTATTACTTTAATCTCAAATTATAAACAAGGAGTTAAAAATGTTTAAAAATATAATTTTTATGGTCGTAATCACCTCGTCAGTTTCATGGACAATGGGTGTAGCAATGGTACAAACAGTACCTAAAAAAGAGTTAGGTTGCATTAAAGGATTAGGTGTAAAACGCATAAATGCACTTTTAGAATACCGTAAAGTGCATAAGTTAAAGAGTTTAGAAGAGTTACTTAATGTAAAAGGTATTGGAAAAGGGATTTTGGAAAATATCAAAAATGATAAGAAAAAAAAGGTTTGTACTCAATTTAATGAACCTAAAAAAAAGGTAGAGAATAATAGCAGTAGAGTTATTAAAAAGAAAAATATCTCAGCAGAATAAAATTAGTAAGAGAGTCTATATGGCTTTCTTGCAAAAACGGATAATATTTAGAAAAATTAGAATTAAAAAAGAAAAGAATTTCAAAGAGGCAGCGACCTACATTCCCAACTCAGACAGAGTAAGTATTATCGGCGATGGGAGGCTTGACTGCTAGGTTCGGAATGGAGCTAGGTATAACCCTCCCTCTAAGCCCACCTCTAAGAAATTTAAATATATTTAGAAATATACTTAAATTTCTTAGTTCTGTGAACTTTGAGATTCATATAAGTGGTATGTTAAAACATAACATGGTTAAGAGTCTATCGTAATGGTTAAATTGCTAATTTTGGATTATATGCTTTTACACTTAATAAGGTAGTGACCTTAAGAAGATAAAGTAAAAAACAAACGATCTATTAGTACTGGTCAGCTAAACGACTTACATCGCTTACACATCCAGCCTATCAACCACGTAGTCTTCGTGGGATCTTCAGGGATGATTAATC
>WFYP01000023.1 GCA_015490055.1 Nitratifractor sp. | reverse complement strand
TTTTAGACTTATGGAGATTTTTTTAACTCAAAAAGAGATAACTGCTTATGATGAGCATATTTTACAAGAGTTTAACTGTAATCCTAAAACATTAGAGAGATATTTAAAAGATTTAGAAGAGCTTTATGACCATATAATTAAAATAAAAAGAGATAAAAAAAATGTTTGGAAGCTAATTAAAGTATCTGATATTTTTGAAGAGTTTATAAGTAATAGTGACGATTTATATTATCTTTTTGAAATGGCAAGAGAGTTTGACCCTGAAGCCTTTAAAGAGTTAGAAAAAAGCACTCTCAAAAAATTAGCAACAAAAGAGAGTACATTTATTTTTAAAAACTATATTATGGAAGAGATGGACGCCCAAGAGGCAAAAGAGATTTTTAAAGATTTAAAACAAGCGGTAAAAAATAGAGAGTATCGAGATATACACTACAAATATAATAAAGAATATGTTTACAAAGATGTTAAGCCATTAAAGTTAGTATTTATGGATAACAACTGGTATATTGCTATTGTAACTAAAGATAAAGAGTTTAAATTTTTAAGACTTAGTTTTATAACACAAGTTAATAAGCTTTCTACTCGTGGTAAGTTTCAGAGTGCAGATACAGAAAAATATATTGAAGGCTTAGCAAAGGCTCAAAACTCTATGACAATTATAGACAAAAAGCCAATTACTGCTATTATCAAAGCTACTCCATATATTGCTAAATATTTTCAAAAAGGTATGAAAAAATTTATGCCGAGTCAAAAGTTTATAAAAGAGTTAGATGACGGTAGCGTATTAATCAGTATAGAATACACCCAAGAGTTAGAAATACTACCACTTATACAAAAGTGGCTACCAGATTTAATAATACAAGAGCCACAAGAGTTAAAAGAGGCAATGAAATTAAAACTAGAAAAAGCTTTAAATTACTACAACTAGACAATTTTTGTCTAATTTCTTTATTATAATTCTACTAAAAAAGGATGACTCATGAAAGTTAGAGATTTTCATAAACTAGCAATTATAAAAAGAGAGGCTAGAGGCTTTAGTAGTGCTGTTCCTTCTAAAAAGCTTTATTCTCGTAAAGTAAAACATAAGAGAGGATGGTAAAGTAATGAAACTATTTTTTAATGCCCTAAGTATCTATATTGGTATGATTGCTCTAGGTATTGTAGCTTACTTAATGCAAGAGTATGGATATATTAAGCATATTTGGGATATTTGGGGTGTAATAGATACATCTAGTGCTGTTGCTTTAGCACTTTTAGCAGCCGTAGCATATTATGAATATGTTAAAGGCGATGATGTAATTAAAATATATTTTCAAACTGGTAATAAAAAAATAGATACTAAGCTATCACTACTTAGAAAAGAGTTCTCTAGGTCAGAGTTGTTAGGTTTGCTTGGAATGGTACAAAAAGACCAAAAAGAGAGATACAAATTAGCTTACTTTCAAAACCCAGAAATTTTAAAAGAGATTCAAAAAATCCAAAAAGGAGATGGCAAAGAGTTTATTATAAAAATAGAAGATGATGAAAAAGAGAATTTTAATATTACCGATACATCTATCTAATTATCTACTCTTATTTAAAGTAGATAACAAAACACCAGCTCCTATAAATACGCTACCGCTTAGTCGATTGAATAGTTTTGCTCTTCCTTTTTTTAAGAACCAGCTTGATGATTTAGCTCCTAAGTAAGAGTAAAATAGTAGCCAAGATAGCTCTAAGATTGCAAAAGTTGCAACGAAAATTAGATACTGTTGTAGTAGTGGTTTGCTTTGGTTTATAAATTGTGGGAATAGTGCAGTAAAGAAAACTATAGCTTTTGGGTTGCTAGCTCCCACCATAAAGCCATCTATAAAGTATTTAAGTTTGCTCTTCTCTTTGCTCTCTACTTTAGAGTTAAATTCATAACTCTCCTCTTTTGATGTAAAGCTTTTGTAGCCCAAGTAGATTAAGTAGCCCGCTCCTATATATTTGATTAGGTTAAAAATATACTCGGATGAAGATATAATTATCCCAAGCCCTGTAAAAGAGATACTCATTATTCCAATAATCGCTAATAAGCTACCTATTGAAGTTATAAAAGCAGTTTTAAAGTCTTGCTTTATTGATGTTACTACACACAGCAAAACACTAGGACCGGGAGTTGCCGTTAAAACAGCTACGGCTAATAGATAGTATATCCAAGTATTAAATTCCATTTTTATTCCTATATCAAATTATTTTATAGCGTGCTTAATTATAGCATTATTAATTTAGAATAATATCATAAATTTGCTCGATATGATTGTGAGAATATTTATATATTTTTCATTACGATTTATAATGTATTGGCAATTTGAGCTAACAGGCAGATGTTGCCTTCACGGCTTCACTTCGTTCCGACCGCTTCGGTTTCGAAGCTCTTGTGGCAGTTTTACTGACACTCTCTTTGAGAAAATCGTGAAACTGTTCACGATTTCTTAATGCTTCTCAGGTCTGCCCCTACAGGGTGGATATTTCTTGTCGGTTACCACTGGTAGGGGACGACCTGTGTGTCGTCCCGTCAACTTAAAACGG
>WFYP01000022.1 GCA_015490055.1 Nitratifractor sp. | reverse complement strand
CAATATATACAAAATATATAGTTTTGCAAGAAGTCTAATGCAATACCTATAATGGTTTAAAAGGAGAAATAATGGCTTTATATGATAGAGATTATACAGTAGATAGAGGAGTTGGCACAACACTTAGTGCTAGCAGAGTTAGTTTTTTAAAGAAAACATACCAACTATTAGCATTAAGTATGGTAATGGCAGCACTTGGTGCATACCTTACAATGCCATTTGTTGAGCAAGTTGTTCAATTTAGATGGGTTATTTTTGGAGCAGAACTTTTAGTTCTATTTTTTGGTTTGGGATTATCTCGTGGTAAACCTGGATTAAATATGATGATGCTATTTTTATTTACATTTTTAACAGGTGTATCGTTAGTTCCACTATTTGCAATGTACATTAGTGCAGGAAAAGCAGCGGTAATTGGAAATGCATTTCTTTCTACTTCTATTCTGTTTGGAGCATTAAGTATTTTTGCAATTAACTCTAAAACAGATTTTAGTAGTTGGGGTAAACCACTGTTTATTACATTAATAGTTATACTTGTAATATCGGTAATTAACATATTTTTAGGTAACGGAATGTTAGCTGTAATTATAAATGCAGCAGTACTTTTACTATTTGGTTTGTTTACAATTTATGATACTCAAAACATTGCAAATGGTGCTTATGATTCACCAGTAGATGCAGCTGTAAGCTTGTATATTGACTTTTTGAATATGTTTACAGTTATTTTACAATTTCTTGGTCTATCGAGTGACGACTAATAACAAAATAGAGCGATTAATAGATGCAAATCTAAATCGCTTACGAGAGGCTCTTCGCCTCTTAGAAGATGTGCAACGATATATTTTCGATAACAAAGAGTTAAGCTACACATTTAAAGAACTTAGACACAAACTAACACCACTTTTCGATACGAAACGCTTAGAATATAGAGATATAGAGGGCGATGTAGCCAAAACTTCTACAGCTTCAGAGTTAGAGCGAGGCTCTTTAAAAGATATGATAGATGCTAATTTTTCAAGAGCATTAGAGTCGGCAAGAGTATTAGAAGAGGCATTTAAACTTACAGAGCCGAAAAATTCAGCAGTTGCAAAAGAGGTTCGGTATAAGCTTTACGGTTTACATAAAAAAGCTTTGGCGGGGTTGGTTGATAGTTGATAGTTTATTGTTGGGGGCTGCATTGCCATTAAGTTAAGGAGTCTATAGCCATTTAATATAATTAGTTATCAAATAAAATTGATAATCTACCACCGCCGTCATTCCCGTGAAAACGGGAATCTACAATTTTTACTGTCTATAAGTTGCAATTTAACTTTTTTGACAATTTAAACCGTGGATTCCCGTTTCCAGGGGAATGACGCAGTGGCTAGCTTTTTGCTTTAAGCTTTATGCATTTTATGGAGTTAAGACTCTTAACTTAATGGCAATGTGGGGGGGGCTGGCTTTGCCTTCACGGTTCGCTTTGCTCACAACGCTACGGTTTCGAAGCTAAAATCGTGAAACAATTCACGATTTCTTAACGCTTCTCATGTGTCGTCCCTCAAATTTAAACTGTCTAGCCATTTAATTGTTGGTTAATATAATAAAAATAGCGAAGCTACAAAATTAGCTCTAAGCCCTAAGCTCTGAGCTCTCAGCTAAGCTTTTATCTTAATAAAAGGTTACAAAAAATGGGTATAATTTTTGGTCCAATAAATTCGCGTCGATTTGGTAAATCTTTGGGTGTTGATTTAAGCCCAAATGTAAAGCAGTGCAACTTTGATTGTCTATATTGTGAGTTAAAGGGTGCAAAAGTTGTAGATAATCAAAGTAGTATCGTTAGTGTGTCTGAAATTTTAGACGAAATAAAAAAGGCACTAGCAAGCCATAAAGATATAGATGTCTTAACACTTACAGCCAATGGTGAGCCAACTCTATATCCATATTTAAATGAATTAATAGATGGTATAAATAAAATTAAAGGTAGTGTAAAAACTTTAATTTTAACTAACTCTAGCACAATTAATAAGCCAGAGATACAAAAGGCTTTAGCAAAATTGGATAGTGTTAAATTATCGCTTGATTGTGCTACTGATAGATGTTTTAAAAAGTTAGATAGAGCAAGCAAAAGTATAGATTTAGAGAGCATTAAAAAAGGTATATTAGAATTTAAAAAGCATTTTATGGGCGATTTATTAATAGAAATTCTCTTTGTAAAAGGTATTAACGATAACAGCGAAGAGGTATCTAAATTAAATGAGTTTTTATTAAAATTAAAACCTACAAGAGTAGATATAGGTACAATCGACCGCCCACCTGCATATGATATTAAGCCTATTAGTTACGACAGACTGCATGAGTTGAGTTTAGAGTTTGATAAAAGTTTAAATATTGCAATAGCTACTAAACAGCCAAACCAAAAAGCTAAATTCGACTACTCTAAAGAGGAGATTTTAAAAACATTAAGCCTTAGACCACTTACAAAAGAGGATATAGATACACTATTTAATGAAGCTTCAATAAAGAGATTAAAAGAGTTGGAAGCTGAGGGTAAAATTAAACACGAGTTAAAAGGTGGCATAGAGTTTTATATCGTAAAGGATATATAAATGGCTAGAGAGATTATAGTTTTACAATTAAAAAATAATCCAAATTATGCAAATAATTTAGAAAAGATTAAACACTATATTAATAAATTGCCAAATGATGCTGTTATATTAGCACCAGAAGTTTGCTTAACAGATTATGATTATGAAAATTTAGATAAAGCTTGTGAATTTAGCGAAGTAGCTCTAAAAGAGTTGTTAAGTTTAGTAGAAAATCAAATTTTAGCATTAACACTTTTGCGTAAAATAGATGGCAAAGTTGTAAACCAAGCTGTAGTTTTACATAAAGGAAGAGTTATTCATACTCAAAATAAACATAAACTCTTTAAATTAGGTAATGAACATTTGTTCTTAGAAGCTGGAGATGGTGAAGATATTAAAATATTCGAAGTAGATGGCATAAAGTTTGGATTATTAATATGTTTTGAACTTCGCTTTAAAGAGCTTTGGCAAAAGTTAGAAGGTGCAGATGTCATTTTAGTTCCAAGCCAATGGGGGATATCAAGAAAACGCCATTTAGAGTTATTAGGAAATGCATTAGCAGTTGTAAATCAGTGTTATGTGGCAGTTGCAAACTCTAGCAAAGCTGATATGGCAAGTTCTAGTGCAATATATGCTCCAATGGGTGGTGTAACTATTGATGATGCAAGTGAGTGCATTAAAAGTATTTTAGATTTTAAACAGATTAAATTTATGCGTAGGTATTTGAATCTTAGCTAGCTAGTGGGTGGTTGATAGTTGATGGTTAATAGATGATTGTTTTTTTGGTAAATGTAGGCAAAGTTATCCCGTTAGTTTAAAATGCTTAAATTCTGTCTTAGTATTTGTACAAATTGTAAACTACTGTAAAGTAAAAGAAGTCGAAAAATAGGCTATTATTGTTTGTATTGTAAACTTATTTATACTAAATTTGTAAATTTTTACTAATTAATATTAAATTTAATCTCTATTTAATTAAATATTATATAATATAAAAAGAAGTAACCAGATATATAGTCGAATATGTGGTGATTATAACTTTAGAGTAGCAACTATTATTAGAGTTACTCTTTAGTAATACAGTAATTACAAAAGTAATTGAGGTTGATGTTATGATGACAAAAAGTAGGTTTATGGAAAATTTAGCAAAACAAGAGAAGATGCACCAGTTAGAGAGTATGGTTACAAATATAGATATGAAGTTTCCGCTACAAGATATAGTTAAAGAGGCAATGTTAAATGTAGATAGAGAGCTTTTTGTTCCTCAAATTTTTAAGCATTTATCATATAGCTTAGATGCTTTGCCAATGCAAGAGGAGCAGTGGATAAGTTCACCCTTAACAGTTGCTAAAATGACACAATATTTAGAGCCAACAGGAAGTGGTAGGGTTTTAGAAATTGGCTGCGGTAGCGGTTATCAAGCAGCAATATTATCAAAAGTTTTTGATAGAGTCTTTACGATAGAGAGGATATCTTCGTTATTGACAGAAGCAAGAGCAAGATTTAGAGAGCTTCGTATTATGAATATAAATAGTAAACTAGATGATGGCAATAGAGGTTGGGATGCTTTTGCACCATTTGATAGAATTTTATATTCTGCTTCTCCAGATAGCATTCCAAAAACTATTTTTGAACAATTAGCAGATGGTGGAATTTTGGTAGCACCTGTAAATAGTCAGGGTTTACAAATGATTACAAGGTTTTATAAGCAAAATGGTAATGTAACAGAAGAGATGATAGAGCAGTGTGAGTTTGTGCCTGTTGTAGAGGGTACATTAGTTAAATAACTGATGTTACGCACTATATGCAATATTTAATAGCACAAAAGGGTGCTTAATGTGAATAGTTTTTAATAAAAGCTAGCCAAAGCTAACTTGCGTTAAAAAGTATTTAAAGTCAAGTACCCTTTTGTGCTACCCACAGGGCAAAACAAAAAAGCAACACCTATAAAAGAAAAATTATCACTCGCAAGCTTGCTAGGAGAGAAAATTTGTTCTTTCATAACTGTTACTTTTTTGATTTGTTAAATATTGTATATAGTGCGTAACTTCAGTTAAATAAGGAGGGTTCTATGGGAAAATTGATTAAGCCATCGGAGTATGCAAGAGAGAGTGGAATATCGCGCCAAGCAGTTTATGCAAAAATTAAAAAGGGGCTTTTGAAGGCTAAAAAAGTTGATGGGCAAATCTTTATAGAGCTTGACAAATCTGTAAATATACAGTCAAGAGATGGCTTAGATTCAGTACCTAATAAGCAGGCTCATAAAGATATTATAGCTGCAAAAGATGAGACTATTAAAGTTTTAAAAGAGACAATAGATGATTTAAAAGAGACAAATAGATTAATCGTAGGTACACTAAAGAGTGAAGTCGATTTATTAAAAGAGGCATTTGGCGAAATGCAACAGCTTTATAGAACACAAATTGAGCATTTACAAATAAAAGTACCAACACAAATAGAGTATAAAAAGAGTCCAATAGAAGAGAATAGTTTTATTGATATTAAAGAGCTCTCTAAAGTTTTAGGTCTTGGAAAAGATGAACGGAAAAAGTTTAAAAAAGCAGCTATTGCAATGCAAAAAAATGGTGATTTTAGATTTGTAGAGGTAGAAAAAGAGATTTTTGCTCTTAAAGATGCTGATTATAGTGATTTTTTAGAGGCAATAGGTAGTTTGAAATGACAATACTCTATATTCACGGATTTGGTAGCTCAGGATTTGGCAGTAAGGCTAAAATTTTTAGAGAATATTTTGAAAAATTAGGTATTAAATTTATTGCCCCAACTCTAAGTTATATTCCAGATTTGGCAATTTTAACGCTAGAAGATATTATTAAAAATTGTGATAATGTAAAACTTATTGGCTCTTCACTTGGTGGTTTTTACTCTAAATATTTAGCTGACAAATATAATTTAAAAGCTGTGTTAATTAACCCCGCAATTAACCCAGATGTTACACTACAAAGGGCTATTCCTAAAGCTCTTAACTATTATGATTTAAGCTATTTTGAGTGGAATGAAAACTACTTAGCAATGTTAAAAAAATACAAAATAACTCCTAAAAATCAAGATAGATATTTACTTATGCTACAAAAAGGCGATGAGACATTAGATTATAAAGAGGCACTAAACCTACTACCTAATGCAAAAATAATATTAGAAGATGGTGGAACACACTCTTTTGAAGGAATTGAGAGACATTTAGAAAATATTAAAGATTTTTTAAAATAAATTTTAAATTGACAATATATGAAATAAGTAATCTATATTAAGGTATTATTTATTAGAGGTGCCCTACACTGCCATTAAGTTAAGAGTTTTAACTCTATAAAATGTACTAAGCTTAAAGCACAAAGCCAAAAGCTTGCCACAATGTCATTCCCGTGAAAACGGGAATCCACAGTTTAAACTGTCGAAAAAGTATTTTTTTAATTTTTAGGCAGTTAAAATCGTGGACTCCCACTTCTGTGGGAGTGACGAAGTGGCTAGCTTTAAGCTTTCGGCTTTGAGCTTAAAGCCAAGAAATGGATATGAAATCCTTAACTTATGGCAATGGAGGTGCCCTAAATTAACTAAAGGAAGTTTATGAAAATTTTATTATCGTTTTTAATGCTATTTGTTTTTGGCTTTTCCAATGAATTGAGTAAATCGACATCTCCATATCTTTTGCAACATAAAGATAATCCAGTAGATTGGATGGAGTGGAGTGATAGAGCCTTTAAAAAGGCTAAAGATGAGAATAAACTTATTTTTTTATCTATAGGTTATAGTACTTGCCATTGGTGTCATGAGATGGCACGGCAGAGCTTTTCTCAAAAAGATGTTGCAGATATTTTAAATAAAAATTTTGTAAGTATTAAAGTTGATAAAGAGAGACTAAGCTATATAGATAATTACTATCAAGAAGGTTATAGAATAGTAAATAATAGAGCAGGTGGTTGGCCTTTGACTGTAATTTTATTACCAAATAAAAAGCCTGTCTATTTTGGTACATATATGCCAAAAGATGCACTTATAGAGTTGCTTAAAAAAGTTGCATCCACAAAGCGTGATAAATTAGAGAGTATTGCTAACGATATAGAAAAAGCTATAAATTTATACAAAAATTCTAAAGTTAAAGAGGTTAAATTAAGTAACAACTTGCTTAATAAGGCTTTTATTGGCTATAAAAAAATGTATGACTTTAAAAATAAAGGATTTAGCAAAGCTCCAAAATTTCCGCAAGCTAACTCTATTAATGCTCTTTTAAATATCTATTTAATAGAAGATAATAAAGAGGCTCTTAAAATGGCTACTGATATGCTAGATGCAATGGCAAAGGGTGGAATTTATGACCAAATAGATGGTGGATTTTTTAGATATAGTGTAGATTCTAAATGGACTATACCGCACTTTGAAAAGATGCTATATACTAATGCTGAGCTAATATCTGTTTACTCGAAAGCTTATAAAATCACGAAGAAAAAACTCTATGCCAAAGTTGTAAGAGAGAGCATAAAAGAGATAGATAGACGCTTTTTTCATCAAGGTCTCTATTATAGCGCTAGTAATGCAGATAGTAAAGATGAAAATGGTAACGAGAGAGAGGGGTACTACTTTGTTTTTGATTACAATGAAGCATTGGATTATTTAACAAAACATGGTATATCAAAACTTCGTGCACAAGAAGTTTTGAAACATTTCGGAATAAAAGATATGGGTAATTTTGAAGGTGGTGAGTATAGTAATCCAACACTTAAAAAATACGATACTAAATATGAAAGAGAGCGACACTTATTAAGTGAATTAAGAGCTAAGAGAGAGTATCCATTTATAGATAAAAAAATAAACACTGCCTGGAATGCACTATATATTAAAGCTAAAATAAATGCAGGAGTTGTAGATAGTACCTTCACTAAAGAGGCTATTAGTTCTTTAAATAAACTTTTAGAGATTATGCAGAATAAAAATGGAGAACTTTATCACCAAACATTATTGCCTAATAAGCCAACACAAAAGGGTTTGTTAGAAGATTATGCATTTATTGGTAATGCTCTTTTTAGTGCTTACGAAGCTACACTTGATGATAAATACTTAAATAATTTTGAGAAAGTTGTTGCTATAAGTGTAAATAAATTTTACAAAGGCTCTAAATGGCTTCAATCTACAGATAAAGAGTTTAAAGTTAAAGCTACTATAGACGATGGAAGTTATAAAAGTCCATTGGCTACAAATTTAGGAAATATCTTAAAAATGGTTCTATTTGGAGGAGATTATAAATTATTAAATATAGTAGAACAGAGTATTAAAAATAACTCTATGGCAATTAACAATTATCCTCAATACTATCCATCAGCTTTAAATGTGGCAACAATGCTAAACAGAGGTTTATATATTATTAAAGGTCCAAAAATTGGTTTGATAAAAGAGAAATTAAATGATATTAAATATCCATTTGTTTACAAAAAAGCCATAAATTCAAAGAGTTCAAAAGAGTATCAATTATGTGGATTAAAAAGCTGTTATGCTAGTGATATTAGTATTGATAAAGTTAAAAATAAGCTGAAAGATTTGATAAAAGGAAAATAAATTTTTAGAGAACATTATAACTGTTCTCTTTTAAGGGCATTGGAGTTACCCTTAAATTTTACTGTTAGATAGCTTTATGAACAGTGACCGCCACCACAACATCCGCTTTTAACTCTTTCATCAACGGCTATCAAAATATTGTTATTATCTTCTTTTACTGTAAACTCGTGTTTTTGACAGAAATCTTGGTTCATTTTTTTAGTAAAGGGCAATTCTAATAGTAGGTGATACCCACAATGGGCTTTGCAAATGTAAAATTGTGCAAAATATTTTCAAGTCCTAGCCAAAGCTAAGATGAAGTAAATATTTTGTGCAAGGTTGCGTTTGCAAAGCCCACCCGAAGGGCATCTCTAGCTTTCCTCTATGCGTCGTTACTCTTTCTTGACTTAGCTTCGGCTAGGACTACAAAAGAGTGCCTAGCCTAGAGAAAAGCTAGAGATGTTGTGGGTATCACCTACTATTAGAGTTGCCCTTAGTTTAGTGCTTCTACTAATGCGTCGTCTTTGCTTTCGAATGATTTATTGTTCTCTATTCCACTTTTTCTAAAACATCCGCACTCTTTTTCTACTATTACTTTAAACATATTGTTTCTCCATTTATTGTATTTTGTATTTGCAATATAGCAGATTAAAGCTTAAATAGGAGTAAAATTATCCGATTAAATTTTTTTAAAAAAATTACTTAAATAACTGAAGTTACGCACTATATACAATATTTAACAAATCAAAAAAGTGACAGATATGAAAGAACAAATTTTCTCTCCTAGCCGAAGCTAAGAGTGATAATTTTTCTTTTATAGGTGTTGCTTTTTTGTTTT
>WFYP01000021.1 GCA_015490055.1 Nitratifractor sp. | reverse complement strand
GACTAATTGTTCCTAAACCTATACCTGTTTTAAATCTTAAAGTGTATTCTATTAAACCAGTTTTTTTTGCTTTATTAGTAATGTTCACTTTCTTAATAATAGCACCGTCTGCATTTGGACCATTGATAATCGAAACATTTTGACCTAAATATAAATTTCCTATTGCTGCCACAAACTTAATTTCATATTGTGTATTTGGTTTAAGCAATAACTCTTGAAAAACCATAGAACTTCTCAAACCACCAATACTTGCGTATCTTGTTCCATGATAACCTTTATAAGTATTTCCATATAAAACAGTACCACCTGCCCAATGAGGTGCAACAGCCGGCATAGGTTCTTCAAAGTCACCATCTCTAAAATTATTAAGATTTAAACTTGGCATTACACTTTTAACACTTGGAAAACCACTACTTGCCATCGCCACTTCAAAAAGAAATCCTAATGAAATTATTATTACTAATAACCTATTCATATCCAACCTTCAAATAATTTTATCTATTTTAATATTTATATAAACATAAAATAGACATTCACTTTTTATTATATTGGCTGGTATTATACCATATTTTCGTGCAACTGCAATAAATATAACAAATTAAAACATATTTATGCCATTTAATATAAGATATTTTCTAGTATAAGAGGGTAATTATATATTTTAGTGTTTTATATATAGAACAATAATCAAATTTTTTAATCATTAGCACTTTTTTGTTCTATATAGGTAAATAGGAAAATAGTTTATAGTGTGTTTATTTACAATTTAATAAACTTTCAACTCATTATACAAACTATCTCTCTCTACAGGTTCAAAGCCACTGTTTTTAATTAAAGCTACGAAATCTTCTAACTCTAAGCCATTAGCACTATTAGCTCCGGCAGCACTTTGAATAGACTCTTTTTGTATTGTACCATCTAAATCATCACAGCCAAATTCTTGTGCTAATAGGGCTAAGTTTATAGTTGATGTTGCCCAATATGCTTTTATGTGTGGTATATTATCTAAGAAAATTCTTGAAATTGCGTAAGTTTTTAATATCTCATTTGCTGTTAAGAAATTTTCTACTTTTAAGTAGTTATTATCTCTTTGATAAACCAGTGGAATGAATGTATTAAAGCCTCCACTTTCATCTTGCAGTTCTCTTAATCTATCCATATGGTCAATTCTATCTGCCCTACTTTCTATATGACCAAATAGCATTGTAGCATTCGATTTTTTGCCACGACTGTGCCAAATTTTATGAATTTCTATCCATTCATCAGAGCTAACTTTTCCTTTACATATTTTTTCTCTAACATCTTCAGCAAAAACCTCTGCTCCGCCACCTGGCATAGAATCTACACCATTTAACTCCATTAAATCTATAATCTCTTCGTAAGATTTATTATACTCTGTTGCTAAAAAGTTTATTTCTGCTGCTGTTAAAGCTTTTATATGAATATCTGGGCACTCTTTTTTAATATATTTAAACGACTCTAAATACCAATTTAAACCAACATTTGGGTTGTGTGCTGATACAATATGCACCTCTTTTGCCCCATTTGCATATACATCTTTTGCTATATCTACAATTTCATCTACACTTAGTGTATATTGGTTAGGGTTTTTGCGTGTTGCTGAGTAGGCACAAAATTTGCAACTGTCTTTGCATACATTTGTTGGGTTTATGTGGCGGTTTATATTAAAGTAACTCTTTTTACCAAACTTCTCTTTTCTAATTTCATCTGCTAACACCCCAAGCTCTAGCAACTCTAAATCGTATAGTTTAAGAGCTTCCTCTTTTGTTAATCTATTTCTATCTTTTATTTTACCTATAATTGTTTCCATACTTTCTATCCTAAAGATTTTGTGCTATTATAACAATAAAAACTGAGGTTACAGATTTTCAGTTAAAATTAGGATTGGCTTTGAAAGAGTTAAAAGTAAAAATTGAAGAGTTAATACAGCAAAATGCACCAGACTTTGAAATTGCAAAACTTATACGCGAAGATTTAAAAAACTACTACGAAACTCTGCCACAAACTTTTAAAGAGAGCACAGGAAAAGATTTTTTACTTAAATATACAAAAAAAATAGATAGCATAATAAAGCTTGTCTATAGAGTTGCCACTCGCGAAATGTTTGCCGAATACTTTCCTAGTAAAAATGCTATACCCCTAACTATAGCAGCACTTGGAAGCTACGGTAGGGAGCAACTTAGCCCAAAATCTGATATAGATATTATGTTTGTTTACAAAGATTTGCCAGCATACAACACAAAAGCATTAATAGAAAAAATGTACTACCTATTGGTAGATGCTGGCTTAAAATTAGGGCATAGAGTACACGAAATCAAAGAGTTAGAAGATGCTGCAAATAGCGATATTACAATAAAAACTGCTATTTTAGAGTCAAGATTTTTAGATGGCTCTAAATATCTTTGGGTAGAGGTAGAAAATGCAATTAGCCGAATTCGACAGACCAATCAAGAAGAGTTTATTCTCGAAAAAATTCAAGAACGCCGTGAGCTTAGAGCCAAATTCCCTTTAATGATGGAGCCAAATTTAAAAGAGGGAGTTGGTGGATTTAGAGATGCAAATTTAGTCTATTGGATAGGTAAACTACTATACAATGTACCAACAATTAAAGCCCTTCCCAAAGAGATTGTAGCCGAAGATGACTACAAAGAGTTTAGAGTTGCATTAGAGTTTCTATTTAAAGTAAGAGCAGCCCTGCATTTAAGTGTAAAGAAAAAAACCGACCAACTAAGATTAGAGTATATACCAGATGTTGCCTCGCTTTTAGGCTATAAAAATAGCTCTTCAGCACATATGGTTTTTGCTAAAAAAGTAAATAAAAGCTTGCGTATAATCTGGCTATATTCAAGAATTTGGATGGATGCTTTAGCAAGTTCAAAAGTTCCAATTTATAAAGATTATTTAATACCAAAAGAGGAGTTTAAAAATTCAAAAGAGGCTCTTAAATTTTTAATAAGTAATGCTAAAGTACCATACAAATCGCATCCAAAATTAAACTTACAACTTCTGCATGCTAAGCGTTCACAAGATAGTAGAGGTGTAAATAAATTAATTTTAAATATATTTAGAGCAAATTACACAAGCTCTATACTTACAGCCCTATCTGAAGCAAACAAATTAGGCTCTTACATTCAACCCATAAAAAAAGTAGAAGCTTTACCACAATTTGATGGCTACCATAAATATCCAGTAGATACACACTTAATAAAGTGCGTAGAGGCTTTAGAAAATATCAAAAATGAAAAAATTTATAAACTCTATAGCAATTTATCCGAAGATAAAAAGATGCTTTTAAAAATGGTTGCATTTCTACACGATACAGGTAAAGGTAGAGCAAGCGATCACCATAAAATCGGAGCAAGCCTATTTAGAGTATATGGAGATAAACTTGGATTAAAAGAGGAAGATATAGAGTTAGGAGCAAAACTTATTTTATACCATAATCAATTAAGCCAAATTGCCCAAAAAGAGGATATTTATAATCCAAAAACAGTAGCTAAATTTACTGCAATGTTTCCTAACAAACTAGAGTTAGATATGATATTACTACTAACTTATGCCGATACAAATGGAGTTGGCAGTAACATTTACAATGAATTTACAGCTAGACTTTTTGAAACTCTATATTCACACGCTTTAGACTTTTTGATACATAAAAACTTTTTAGATGAAGTTGGCAAAAGAGTAAAGAGAATCGAAGCATTAAAACGCTCTAGCAAATTTAAAAATTTACCAAAAACCCTACAGAGAAAAATATTAAACATAGAGTCTAACTTGCCATTTATTAGATATACAACCGAAAGAATTATAGAGATAGCAAATCGAGCTAGTAGTATAGAGAGTTTTGAATACGAAATAACAAACAATAAATTCTTAACTATAGAGATAATAAAAAAGCAAGCTATAGATTTGGGTTATTTACTATCTAAATTATCTAACTTAAATTTGGTAAATATGGATATTATTAAACTATTTGACAATAAAAAATACTTCAAAATAGACTTTAACCAAAAAGTAGAAGATGATGATGTAGAGGATATTAAATATATTATAG
>WFYP01000020.1 GCA_015490055.1 Nitratifractor sp. | reverse complement strand
TTTTTAATTGTAAGTAACTCTTCTTGAGGTTTAACATCTGTTACTTTTGGCTCTAGCTCATTATTTAACTCTAGCTTATTATCGATAGATATATTTTCTTTTTCATTATCTATTTTTTCTTGTTCTATAGCAATAGAAGGTATTTCAGGGATTTTAATATCTTCTTTTTCTATTATAGCTTCATTTGTAATTATACTATCTTTTGTTGTACTATTTTTAGTTTTATCTTCTAATTCACTTGCACTTTTTAAGTCAATTTCGTAAGGAGTATTATCCTCTTCTTCTAATTCTATTGTTTGACTTTTCTTATTGCTCCAAGGGAATAATTTTTTAGTAATTTTTTTAAGACCATTCTCTTTTTCATTTGTCTCTTCTAATTGATTTATTATCTCATTATCAACTGTTGAATGTTCAATAATTTTATCTATGTTATGTGTAGTTTCTATAGATGTATTATCGCTATTAGTTATCTCTTCTTTATTTTCTTTTTCAATTAATTCATCTGCTAACTTATCTATTGAATTATCAGTAGAGATATTTAATAATTTTTCATTAGTGTTATTATCTGTATCAATACTTTTTAAAATTTCAATTAATTCATTATTTTCAGGTTCTTCAGTTTTTTCTTTATCTTCTGAAACTTCTAAATCTTCTGTTTTAATAGTTTCATTGTCTATCTCTTTATTTGATTCTTTGTCCTCATTGGTTGCTTCTACAGTTTCATTATGAATAGTTTGAATGTTCTCTAAAGACTCTTTTTCTGATTCTATCTCTTCAACTTTAGTTGATTCACTTTTGTGAAGTGATGGAATATCTGGAATATCATACTCATTATCTTTTTTCTCAGTAGCAGTATCTTGCAATTTATTAATTAAAGTTGCCTCTTCTTCTAATTTAGAATTATCTGATATTGTTGCAAGTGTATATAAATTCAAGTTTCCAAATGCAGAATACATAGTTGAAATATTGCATTCATACTCTAAATCTTTATTTGGAATACTCAATTTATTATCTTCTAATGTAATCAATTTATTTTGAAGCATTGCAGAAATTGAGCATACATCTCTAGAACCGATAGTTGTTAAAAAATCGCTACTTGCTGCGATTATATAATTCTCTTTATTAGTTAAAAAATACATTTTTATCCTTTTTTCAGGTTATTTTATAGGTAACCAAATATATTATGGTAATATTTATACATATATTATTATATTACTCTTTAAAATATGGTTTAATATTTCATTTTTCTATAATATTTGCGTTTTTTAATGAATTTGCGACTTTTTTATTGGTTATTTTTTCTATTTCTTCAAAGCTTGCTTTTTCAACTTCTTCGAAAGTACCGAAGTAGTTTAATAATTTTTGTAAAGTTGCCTTGCCTATTCCTTTAACCTCATAAAGTGATATTTTCATATCCTCTTTTCGCTTCTTTTTCTTGTGATATGTAATAGCAAATCTATGAGCTTCGTCTCTTAATCTTTGTATAAAAATTAGTCGTTTATCTGTTGGTTTTAAATCAAATACTTCGCCATTTTGTGTATAAATTATATCTTTTGCTGCACCTTTTGCTCTATGGACTTTGGCATCTAGCTTCTCTTTTGCAATGGCTATTACATCTAAATTTACTCGGTTTTTATTTAAAATTTCGACTGCTAGTTTTAGTAAAGTTGCACCGCCATCTATTACCCAAAGGTCTGGTGGTGAGTTTTTAGCAAAGCTTTCGACTCTTCTTGTTAGGGTCTCTTTCATTTGGGCGTATTCATCTTTGGCTTGCAGTTCGTATTGGCGGTAGCTTGTTTTATCCCAAGTGCCATCATCCCAAACTACCATTGCCCCAACTGTTGCTTGCCCCATCATATGCGAGTTATCAAAAGTCTCTATTCTGTATGGTGCACGCTCTAGGCTTAGTAACTCTTTGATTTCTAACTCTATTTTACTATCGTTTTTCTCTTGTTTTAGCAGTTCATTAGCATTTAGCAAGGCTAGTTGTGCAAGCTTTGCTTTATTGCCACTTTTTGGGTGTTCAATTTTAATATTTTGGCTTAATATGGTGCTAATTGTCTGCTGGGTGCTTTCTAAATCTTCAAAATCGCTAGCTACTATTATGGTTTTACTCTCTATGCCTGTTAAGTTTTTGTAGTGCGATAGAATTACCTGTTTATATGCTTCGTTTGTATCAAATATTTCGGTATTTCTAAAGTAGCTGTGTGTAGAAGATATTATCTTGCCATCTCGCATAAATATCTTTACTACAACACCTCTGTTTTTGCCTTGCTCTATGGCAAAAATATCATAATTTGCTCGGCTTGCAAAGTCTATACCCGATTTAATTTGCAAAGACTCAATAGCTAGCATTTTATCGCGTACTTTGCTTGCCTCTTCAAAGCGTTCGTTTTCGGCTAAAAACATCATACGCTCTTGCATTTTTTCTATTAACACTTTTCTATTTACGATAGCCTTTTTTGCCTCTTGTACTATTTTGGCATAATCTTCTTTACTAACTCTACCTTCGCAGGGGGCTAGGCATTTGCCAATTTCGTAAAATAGGCAAGCCTTTACTCCATTTAGACAACTCTTTTTTTGCACCAATGGGTAGAAGTCGTAAAGCGATTCAAGTAGAGCTTTTGCTCCGCTTGGGAATGGGCCATAATATTTTAACTTTGCACCCTTTATTACGCGTCTTGTAATTTCAAACCTTGGAAAGTCAGCTTTTTCATCTACTACAATATAGGGGTATGTTTTATCATCTCGCAGTAGAATGTTGTATTTTGGTTTTAACTGTTTTATTAAAGAGTTTTCTAAAATTAGGGCATCTTCTTCGCTGTTTACAACTATATAGTCTAAAAACTCAGCTTGTGTTAGCATTTTGCCAATTCTTGTGCCTTGCGGATGTTTTGGGCGAATTGGTGGGGTTAGAAACCAGTAGCTTTTTACTCTGTTATTTAAGTTTTTTGCTTTCCCAACATATAAAAGCCTGCCATTTGCATCGAAGTATTGGTAAACCCCTGGCTCTTTTGGTAAGCTCTTTAATACTTCATCAATCTTGTGCATTAGCTATTATATCCTTTTTAATTTTACTAAAAATAGATGCTAACTCTTCATCTTTTGCTAAAATTTTAAACTCACCTTTTGCTAACTCTCTATATTTTGGTATAGAGGTGCTTACTATAAGTGGAGGAGGGGTGTGGTGTTTAGATGTGAAAAATACGATATTTTCTACACAATAGAACAACTCTTTACACTCTATCTCGACGCTAGATATCTGTTTTAATAACTCTTTTAATAAATCTTTATTATAATTAAGTTCATTTTTAAAGCCCGGATGCGACAGTGCACCAAAAAGTGTATTGTTTTTTATATAAAAAAAGGCAATAGCTTTTTGAAATCTAGGTGGTAAAAATTCTAACAATCTATTGTAACAGGAGTGCTTTTGTATAGATTTAAAATATGGTCTGCTCTTAACGGTTTTAAGAATTTCGTTCGCTCTTTTCATATTGCGATTATAGCATCTTTACTGTTAAGCCTTAGTTTTAGCGGATGTGGATATAAAACAAATCCGGTATGGATAGAGAGAGGCAAATAATGACAAAACATTACGATACTATAATAATTGGGGCAGGAATAGCTGGTCTATACTTGGCAAGTAAATTACCAAAAGATAAAGATGTATTGGTACTTTGCAAAGATATACCTTGGGAGTGCAACACCTTTTATGCACAGGGTGGTATGGTTACAGCTTTGGATGAAGATGATATACCATTTCATATAGAAGATACATTAAATGCAGGTTCTCAACATAACTTAAAAGAGGCTGTAGAGGTACTATCTCGTGACTCTTTAGCTGTACGAGAAGATTTTGTAGCAAATGGTATGGAGTTTGATACCGATGAAAATGGAAATTTGCTATATACAAAAGAGGCAGCACACTCTACAGAGCGTATTTTACATGCAGGTGGTGATGCGACTGGTAGATATATGCATATGCACTTAATGGCTCAAAATCCACATAAATTGCAAAAGAACACTCTAGTTTACGATTTACTTATAGAGAATGGTAGATGTTATGGTGTTAGAGTTATGGTAGATTATGTGCCACACACTCTATATGCAAACTCTGTCGTAATTGCAAGCGGTGGAATTGGCTCGCTATATCTTTACAATACAAACTCTAGAACAGTTAGTGCTGATATTCACGGAATTTGTGCCGAAAAGGGTATTGGGCTTAAAGATATGGAGTTTATGCAGTTTCACCCAACTGTATTTGTAAATACGCCATATGCTAGAAAGCTACTATTAACTGAGGCTCTTCGTGGAGAGGGAGCTTGGATAGTAGATGAAGATGGCAAAAGGTTCTTGTTTGATTACGACGAGCGTGGAGAGTTGGCAAGTAGAGATATTGTTTCTCGCTCAATCTTTTTATATAAAAGAGAGACAGGCAAAAAGGTTTACTTAGACTTTAGTATGTTCGAATCAAAATGGTTTAGAAAGCGTTTCCCAAATATTACAAAAACTTTTGAAGCAATAGGCTACAATTTACCAAAAGATAGAGTAGAGATTTCGCCAGCATTCCACTATGCAAATGGTGGTATAGAGTGCGATTTAGATGGTAGAGTACCGGGAATTAAAGGCTTGTATGTAGCAGGAGAGGCGGCAAGAACAGGGGTGCATGGGGCAAACAGATTGGCTTCGAACTCTTTGCTAGAGGGGGCTGTATTTGCTGCAAGATGTGCAAAAGCTATACTAAATGATAAAAATTGCTGGGAAGTTGAGCCTAATTTTGATAAAGATTACGATACACTTCTGCACGAAGAAAACGACAAAAAATATAAAGAGCAGTTGCGTCAATTTATGTGGAATGATGTAGGTATTGTTCGTACTAAAAAGGGCTTGCTTGAGGCGAAGAACTTTATATACGACACTAAAAGTAAAAAAATAGGCAGACTCTTAGAACTTAGACTAAATACCGCAGCCGCAATAGTAAACGCAGCACTTAGACGCGAAGAGTCTTTAGGCTCACACTATGTAGAAAAAGATAAGGATTAATATGAAACATGTACCAATAGTAGTTTTAGATTTTGGCTCTCAATATACACAGCTAATTGCAAGAAAACTTAGGGAGAGTGGAGTATATACAGAGGTTGTACCATATAGAGAGGATATAGAGGCGATTAAGGCTAGAAGCCCTAAAGGGATTATCCTATCTGGTGGACCAGCATCTGTTTATGCAGAAGATGCTTATAAACCAGACGATGCTATTTGGGATTTAGGCTTACCAATTTTAGGTATATGTTATGGAATGCAGTTAATTACTCAACACTTTGGTGGAGAAGTTGTTGCAGCAGACCATCAAGAGTATGGTAAAGCGAAACTGCATATTATAGATGAAAACGCACCTATCTTTAAAGATGTGGCACAAGATTCAATAGTATGGATGAGCCACGGAGATAAAGCAGAGAAACTACCAGATGGCTTTAGCGTAATTGGCGATAGCGAAAACTCTCCATATGCAGCGATTGCAAACGAAGATAAAAATATCTATGCATTCCAATTCCACCCAGAGGTGCACCACTCAGTAGAGGGTACTAAAATGCTTAAAAACTTTGCAAAACATATTTGTGGATGCGATAGTACTTGGAATATGGGAAGCTTCGCAAAAGAGAAAATAGAAGAAATTAGAAAGCAAGTTGGCGATAAAAAGGTACTTTGTGGAGTAAGTGGTGGGGTAGATAGCTCAGTAGTTGCTGCTATGCTTAACGAAGCTTTGCCAAAAGAGCAGTTAGTATGTGTATTTGTAGATCAAGGCTTACTTAGAAAAGATGAAGCTAAGCAAGTGCAAGATATGTTTAAACTGCTAGATATTCCACTAATTACAATTAATGCACAAGAGGAGTTCTTAGGTGCACTATCTGGAGTAACAGACCCAGAGCGTAAGCGTAAAATTATTGGCGAAAAGTTTATAGAGGTTTTCGATAAAGAGGCAAGTAAACATACAGATGTAAGTTTCTTAGCACAAGGTACACTATATACGGATGTTATCGAATCAGTATCTGTTAAAGGGCCAAGTAAAACTATTAAATCTCACCACAATGTTGGCGGTTTGCCAGATTGGATGACATTCGAGCTAGTAGAACCACTAAGAGAGATTTTTAAAGATGAGGTTAGAAAACTAGGTTTAGAGCTTGGCTTACCAAAACATATGATAGAGCGCCACCCATTCCCAGGGCCTGGCTTAGCAATTAGAGTAATGGGCGAAGTAAACGAAGAGGCACTAAGACTGCTTAGAGAGAGCGATGCAATTATGCAAGAAGAGCTTAGAGCAACAGGCTATTACACAAAAGTATGGCAAGCATTTACAGTGCTTTTAAATGTACAATCTGTTGGCGTTATGGGCGATAATAGAACATACGATAATACAGTGTGTGTTAGAATGGTAGAGAGTGTAGATGGAATGACAGCAACATTTGCCCATGTACCACACGATGTGCTAGAGGGAATTAGCCGCCGTATTATTAACGAGATAGATGGAATAAACAGAGTAGTTTACGACATTAGCTCTAAGCCACCTGCAACAATCGAGTGGGAGTAAGCTTTGAGTAGCGTAAACAAGCCAAAATTTAGTATCTTTAAAAATGTTACATCCGCCCTAGAGGGTGCAAAAACTGTACTTAAAAGCGAAAAATCTTTTAAGACTCAGCTAGTGGTTATTGCTGTTATTGGCTTAGTACTTCTATTTATAGATTTATCTACAATATCTAAAATGGTACTATTTTTCTCTACATGGCTAATATTAATAGCCGAAGCCTTTAATAGTGCAATCGAGAGAGTAGTAGATTTAGTAACCCAAGATTACCACCAATTAGCCAAAGAGGCAAAAGATATTGGCTCTTTTGGCGTACTATTAACTTTTATATTTATTGCAGTTATCTGGGGTGTTACTTTTTATTTGGAGTTTAATTAGTAAATATGTTATAATAGTTAAGGGCACCTCTAATGTTGTTAAGTTAAGGATTCTATACCGGTAATATAATATGTTAGAAAACTATGCTATGCCGTCATTCTGAGCGGATGCGAAGAATCTAGTTTAAACGGCTGTAAAACTAAGTGTTTATTTCGGCTTTTTGAGTTAGATTCTTCGCTCCACTCAGAATGACGGCGATGGTAAGTTTTAAATTTACTACAATTTATGGAAGTAAATTCCTTAATTCTATAGCAATGAAGGGTATCTAAAATAAGGAGTTCTGTATGGAAGCAAGAAACTTAACTAATTTGTCTATATCAGAAAAATTTTTAATGCTAGAAGAGTTATGGGAAGATTTATCTAAAAATGCCCAAAATGCTGGTTTTACACCATCTTGGCATATAGATATTTTAGATAGTAGAGAGAATAGTGTAAAAAGTAATAATAGTAAATTTGATAGTTTTTCAAATGTAAAAGAGAGGCTAACTAAACTTGCAAATTGAAATTTTAGATGATGCTGAAGAGGATATAAAACAGGGGATAGATTTTTATGAAGCTCAAAGTAAAGGATTGGGAAGTTATTTTTTATCTGCAATCCTTACAGATATAGAGTCTCTTAATATATATGCAGGAATACATATTCAAATTAACGGTTTCTATAGACTTCTTTCTAAAAGATTTCCTTTTTCTATCTATTACAAAATTAAAGATAACATAGTGTATGCTGTATTAGAGTGTCGCAGTAAACCATCTTGGATAAATTTAAATCTAACAAATAGATAAATTACTTAGCCAACTTTAACAACTCCTCTGTTGCAGTATCGCTTCTATCTAAGTTTGTGTGGTTTTCTTCTATTTTTATTAGTTTGACTTTTAAACCTTTGTTTTTTGCTAGTTTGTAAAACTCTTTGCTATTAATTGCTTTAGAGATACCATCTTTGCTTCCGTAAACTATGTTTATTTGGGTAGATTTTGGGATTTGGTTTATTACTTTGTTAGCTGTTATAGAGTCTTTATATTTTAGTTTATAGAAACCACCTGCTAATTGGGCTTTGTTTATTAAGTTTGGTTTGTAGCCAAGTAGGCTAGCAGTTGCAGCTGCTCCTGCTGAGTGGGCAGATACTATTAACTCTTTGGCTTTAAATTTGCTTTTTAAATCGTTTAATAGAGATGATAAAAACTCTAAATATTTTTTGCTGGTTGCTAATTTTAGTGCCTCTCCTTTTTTATGTGTAAGAGCCGTTAAGTGGTTTGTAGAAGAGCCAGAGTAGCCGGGTAGGGCTATTGCTATAGTTGTAATGTCACTTTCCATATTTATATTTTCGGCATATGGTTTATATACTGCTAGGGTGTTTGCTCCTTCTTTCCATGCACCGTGGATTAAAACTATAAGTTTGTCGCTCTTTTCGCCATCGAATTTAGCATAGTTTATACACTCTCCGCCAGAGAATATATAACTGTTGCCTAACTTTTGGCACTGCTCTTTATTTATCTCTTTTGCGTATATTGTTGTTGATAGAAGAGATATAGTTAATAGTGTTTTAAGCATAATAAAATCCTTTTTTGATAAATTGTAGCAAAATTAGAGCTTTAAAGCAAATAATTAAACTATTAGTCAAAAAGGCTCAACTTTCTTGACTCTACTCTTGATATTTATTTAAAATTGATGTATAATTGCAAAAAAATATAGAAGGAGAACATATTATGGCTAAATATCAATATCAAACAGAAGTAGGGCAGTTATTAAAGTTAATGACGCACTCATTATACTCAAACAGAGAGATATTTTTAAGAGAGTTAATATCGAATGCAAGTGATGCGATAGATAAGTTTAACTATCTGCATATAACAGATGAGAAATTTAAAAACGAAGAGTGGAAGCCTCAGATAAATATTAAGTTAGATGAAGAGGATGGCTCTATTGCAATAAACGATAATGGTATCGGAATGAACGAGCAAGACTTAATAGATAACTTAGGAACTATTGCAAAATCTGGTACAAAAGCGTTTATGGAGCAGTTAGAGAAGAGTAAAGATGGTAAAGTAGATAGCAACTTAATAGGGCAGTTTGGTGTTGGTTTTTACTCTGTATTTATGGTTAGCGATAGCGTAGAGGTTATTAGTAAAAAGGCTGGCGAAGATAAAGCTTATAAATTTAAGAGTGATGGAACTGGCGAATTTGAAGTTAGCGAAGTTATAAAAGATGAGCACGGAACGGTTATATATATTAAATTAAAAGATGATGCTAAAGAGTTTTTAGACCCACACAGAGTTAAAGATATTGTTAAGAGATACTCTAACCATATTCCATACGAAATTTATATTAACTATACAGAGAAAACTACAGATGAAGATGGTAATGAGAAAGTAGAGCAAAAAAGAGAGTTAGCAAACGAAGCAAAAGCTCTTTGGACACTAAGCAAAAGTGAAATTAGTGACGAAGAGTATAAAGAGTTTTACAAAACAAATTGGCATGATGTAAGCGACCCATTAACTTGGGTACACACAAGTGCAGAGGGTTCGTTAGAGTATAAGACACTATTTTACATACCAGAGCTAGCACCTGCTGATATATTTAGAGCAGACTTCCAGCCGGGGGTTAAGCTATACATTAAGCGTGTGTTTATTACCGATAGCGAAAAAGAGTTACTGCCAATTTATCTAAGATTTGTTCGTGGTATTATAGATAGCGAAGACTTACCACTAAATGTTAGCCGTGAAATTTTGCAAGAGAATAGAGTACTAGCAAATATTAAACAAGCTTCGGTTAAAAAGATACTTAGTGCAATTAAAAAGTTAGATAAAGAGAAGTTCGATAAATTTATTGAGCAGTACAATACGCTAATAAAAGAGGGGATTTATACAGACCACTTAAATAAAGAGACACTACTAGATATTGTTCGTTATAAGTCTAGTGCGGTAGAGGGTATGACATCGCTTGCTGATTATTTAGAGCGTGAAAAAGATAAAGAAAATAGAGCAAAAGAGATTTACTATATCGTAGGAGATGACGAAAATATCTTAAGACACTCACCTCTACTAGAGGCTTATAAGTTAAACGATTTAGAAGTGCTAATTATGGATAACAAAGAGATAGACGAGATTGTTACACCAATGATTGGCGAGTATAAAGAGTGGAAGTTTGTAGATGTATCTATGGTAGAGCCTCCAAAAGTTAAAGAGAACGAAGAGGAGTTAGAGAGCTTAAAAGAGGAGTATAAATCTCTAGTAGAGCTATTTAAAGAGGAGTTAGGCGAAAGTGTTAAAGATGTTAAAGTAACTACAAGACTAAGCGAAAGTGATAGCTGTGTAGTACCAGATAGCACAGACCCAATGGTTTCTATGCGTGCAATGTTTAGACAGATGGGACAAGAAGAGCCAGATATCCCACTAATCTTAGAGTTAAACGGCAAAAGCGAACTTATTAAAAAGTTACAAACAACAAGTGATGTAGAGTTAGTAAAAGAGTCAGCTTGGATACTGCTAGATAGTGCACGATTAGCCGAAGGCTTAGAGCCAACAAGTAAAATAGATTTCTCTAAAAGAGTAACATCTTTACTCAAAAAATTAATTAAGTAAAAAATAGTACTCTGCTTATAGCAGGGTATTAGAAGTTCTATGCCTTCTAAGCTTAAAGCCTAAAATAATAAAAATATTTACCGCTATAAGATGTGAAGAATCTAGTTTAAAGGGCTGTTTTATCTTGGCAAATTGAGTTAGATTCTTCATATTCTCTCAGATAACGGTAGTGGTAAGATTTAAATCTACTTCGTTTAGTTAAAAATAGGTTTAAAAAAGCTTCTCTCATAGCTAATAATGCAGTTGGTTTTATCTGCATATTCAAATGCTTCTAAGCACTCTTTATCTTTAAAAGATGCCTCTCTATACTCTTCGTATTTAGCAAGGCTTGGAAATGTAAAGAGTGCAAGTGCTACATTGTTTCTACCTTCTGATGGCAAAAAATATCCATGGTGAGTACCGCCAAATTGACTAACTGAAGTTACGCACTATATACATTATTTAATAGCACAAGAGGGTGCTTAATGTGAATAGTTTTTAATAAAAGCTAGCCAAAGCTAACTTGCGTTAAAAAGTATTTACAGTAAGTACCCTGTTGTGCTACCCACAGGGCAAAACAAAAAAGCAACACCTATAAAAGAAAAATTATCACTCTTAGCTTCGGCTAGGAGAGAAAATTTGTTCTTTCATATCTGTTACTTTTTTGATTTGTTAAATATTGTATATAGTGCGTAATTTCACTTATTAACTAGTGGTATCCACATCTTTGCATAAGTTTCGAATTCATTAATCTTTTTTGGATCTATAATATAGTTCAAATAACAAGTTATCATTTTAAATGCTCCCTTCCTTTTCTATAACTAAAATTCTAGCTTCGCCTATTGGGTGGGCGTAGTGTTCGGTTCCTACTGAAGCGTAGAATATGTCACCACTCTCTAATATAGCAGATTTCTCTTTGCCATCTTCTTTGTAAAACATTTCTACTTTTCCATATAATACGGCAAAAACCTCATCTCCATCGTTTATATGCCAAATGTATGGTTTGTCTGTCCAGTGTAACTTGATAGTAGTACCATTCATATTAGTAATTAGTTGGCTATCCCAAGCACTTTTTGGCTTAAACTCTTTGCTTTTAATTATCTTCATAGTTATTCTACTTCGCCTCCATCGTAATAAAATTCGTTTAATCCTGCTAAGAAAGCTTCTAGTGTTTTATTATCGCACTCTTGATATTTTGGGTGAGTAGGGGAGCGGAAGATGTTTTTTATGGCTGTTTTACTTATTTTAAAATCGGCTAATTCGAATATCATCTCTATTTCGAACTCTTTTAAGTTTAGGGCAACTCTTAGTTTTTTTATTACTAAGTTATTATCTAGTACTACATCTTGTGGTGCTGGGGTGTTGCTTTTGCCTCTTTTATAGCTAACTAAGCCATCTAAAAACACACCAAGCTCTTCGTATGTGGCATTAGCACTATTTTTTTTAGAGCGATTTTTTAATATACTATCTAATCGCTCTTTGCTCATTGGGTACTCTTCTAGCTCATACATATGAAGAATTTGCCCTCTGTTTAACTCTAATGCCTCTTTTATACTTTTAATAATCTCTGATGGTTTCACTACTTTTTCTCTTTAGGAACTGTTTGCTCTACTGCATCAGCTAAATCTTGTTTTATTAATATTAATAATTTTAAACAATCACTATTATGTATATTATGCTTTAAACTCCAATATTCTGGGTCTGTATATGCAATATGTGTTTGACCATTTAATTCATTATATATAGCAACTCTAATTGGTAATTCTAAAGACATAGAAGGGTTGCAAGCAATTAGTTTTGTCTCTATTTTATTGTTAGAAAACTCTAAAGTTTTAGTTGGATAGAGCATTTCTTTTAACTTTAGAGCCTCTTTTTCGTGGTCAAAGGAATAGACTAATTTATAATTTTTTTGAGCAAGATTTTTGCTAATTATTTCTATGGTTTTAGCTAATTTATATTTACTTTTACTCTGTTTAATAAATTTAGTTTGTGCATTTCTTGTTTTATCTGCACAGCCACTAAGTAGCAGTGCCCCTGCAAGTAAAGTTAAGATTATTTTTTTCAAATTGAAACCTTTATACATTAAATCTAAAGTGCATTATATCACCATCTTGTACGATATACTCTTTGCCCTCTAGTCTCATTTTACCTGCCTCTTTTGCACCAGCTTCACCACCGTTTGCAATAAAATCTTCGTAAGATATTACTTCGGCTCTAATAAAGCCTTTCTCGAAGTCGTTATGAATAACAGCAGCAGCTTTTGGTGCAGTTGTATTTTTACGAATTGTCCAAGAGCGAACCTCTTTTACACCTGCTGTAAAGTAGCTCATCAAGCCTAGTTTATCAAAACCTTTTCTTATAATTTGGTCTAAGCCTGACTCTTCTACACCTAAAGATTCTAGCATTTCAGCTTTTTCCTCTTCGTCAAAACTCACCATCTCTTCTTCGATTTTAGCACAAAGTTTTATTACTTCTCTGCCGTGAGTTGCAGCATACTCTTTTAACTTAGTAACATACTCATTATCTTCAGCTAAGCCATCTTCATCTACATTTGCACCGTAGATTATCTCTTTATCTGTTAAAAGTCTTAACTCTTTTTTAAGTGTAGCTAATGCATCGCTATCATCTTCGAAAGTAGATGCTGGCTTCTCTGCTTCTAAGTGTGCTAAAAGCTCTTTAGCTACTTCTAATTGTGCTTTTGCATCTCTATCGTTACCTTTAGCTTTACGCTCTAGGTTAGAAACTCTTTTTTCTACAGCGTCAATATCTGCTAAAAGTAGCTCTGTTTCTATAATTTCAATATCGCGAACTGGGTCTATGCCACCCTCTACATGAGTAATGTTTTCATCATCAAAGCATCTTACGATTTGTAAAATAACTTCTGTCTCTTTAATATTAGATAAAAATTTATTTCCTAAACCTTCGCCTTTACTAGCACCCTTAACCAAACCTGCAATATCAACAAAATCTAGCGTTGAGTACTGTATTCTCTCTGGGTTTACAATTTTTGCTAACTCTTCTAATCTTTTATCTGGTACTGGCACAACAGCTTTGTTTGGCTCGATTGTACAAAACGGATAGTTTGCACTCTCTGCATTTTGTGCTTTTGTTAAAGCGTTAAAAGTTGTTGATTTCCCTACATTTGGTAAGCCTACTAATCCTATTCCTAAACCCATATATTACATCTCCATAAATTATTTTTCGCAATTATACTACTATAATACTATTTTTTTGGCAACATTTAGCCCAAAACCACCCAAACCTACAAACTCAGTATCTTTATTAGTAGTTAGCAGGTTAATCTCTTTTACTCCAAGGCTCTTTAAAATTTGTGCTCCTATACCAAACTCTCTTGCTTGCTCTTTCGATATTGTTTTAGTATCCAAAAATACCAAAAGACCACCGTTTCTCTTTAAATACTCTATAGAGTTTATTAATGCATTGTATTTCGCTTCGTTAGTTAGTAAGTTTAAATCGCTACCTATATTGTGAAATCTCACATTCTCTTTTTTGTTTGCACTGTAAAATTTAATAACCGTATGCTCTCTATCTAAATGGTCTTTAAAGATGATTTTTTCTACATTTACACCAAAGAATTCATCTTCTGTACTCTCTAGCTCTTTAACAAGTTGTTCATTTGCTAAACGGTACTCTACAATATCAGATATATATACAATCTTTAAGTTATGCTCTTTTTTAAATATTTCTAAGTCATCTCGTCTAGCCATTGTACCGTCGTCTTTAATAATTTCGCAAATTACAGCCACAGGTGCCAAACCAGCTAGCATACATAAATCTACAGAACCCTCTGTATGCCCAGTTCTAACTAGTACACCACCTTTTTTAGCAATAAGTGGAAATATATGCCCAGGGCGAACAAAATCATTAGCTTTGCTAAGTGGAGAGGCAAGTTTTTTAATACAGTCATCTCTCTCGTAAGCTGAGATACCAGTTTTTGCATTAGCACTATCAACTGAAACAGTAAAAGCAGTCTCGTGCATAGAGTCGTTGTTACTAACCATAGGAGCTAACTCTAGCTTTGTTGCAATCTCTTTACTCATAGGTGTACATATAAGCCCACGAGCCTCTTTAGCCATAAAGTTCACCATATCAGGAGTACTAAATGTAGCGGCATAGACTAAGTCTCCTTCATTCTCTCTATCTTCGTCATCCATCATAATGACCATTTTGCCTTTTTTAATCTCATCTATCGCAACTTCTACTCTTTTAATAGCACTACTCATTTTTTATCCTATTTTCTTGATTTTTATAATTATACACAATTTTTTTGTTTTTTTTATAAAAACTCTTGACATAGTTTAATTTGTTTGCTATAATTCCGTCACTTAAAAAGTTGGGGTATCGCCAAGCGGTAAGGCAGTGGCTTTTGGTGCCACCATTCGGGGGTTCGAATACCTCTACCCCATCCACCTTTTAAGTATCTTTTCAATCGCGGAGTAGAGCAGCTAGGTAGCTCGTCGGGCTCATAACCCGAAGGTCGTTGGTTCAAATCCAGCCTCCGCAACCAATCATAACTTTTCTTTATTATTTAATTACTACAACTTACAC
>WFYP01000019.1 GCA_015490055.1 Nitratifractor sp. | reverse complement strand
TTCTTAACTTTTGCTTTTTTGGTATTTGGCTTAACTCTTTGAATTCAGTTTTTGTAAACAGTTTTAACCATGGCAGTTTGCTATCGTGTTTTTCTATGTAAAAGTTTTCATCTTCCCAGATTTTCATTATCTTAACCTTTTTAATTTTATTTTTCCTAACTTGTATATTTTAGAGGGTATAGCTTGATTTTTTAGGGGATAAATTATTATATTAGCATTTTTGTATGCATAATCATAATTATACTTTTCATTACTTGCATTTGCAGAGCTGCTATATGCTCGTTTTAGACGATTTAATAGTAAGTTATGTCTGCTATCTTTAACAACTCTAAATGAGTAATTTTTGCTAATTATAAAGGTGCTTTTTGCAGCTCTTCTAATTAATTTTCGATGTTTTTTGGGTGTTCTTTTTCTTAAAGCTTTAAAGTAGGGAAGAGCCTCTATATATTTTTTATCAGAGGCTCTATTTTTGGCAATATCTAAAGCTTTTGGGCTTTTAGATATAAAACCTATTGTAGTGTCTGTATTTGTTAAAAATACTCTATTATGCATCTAACAGATAGTCTTGTAGAGCATTTGGTTCTATATCTCCACCATTTACTTTTAGCGACTTAATAGCAAGTGCTGCTGCTCTTGCTGCTGCAATAGTTGTAAAGTATGCAACATTGTTTGCTAATACACTTTGTCTGATTTTTTTAGCATCGCTTTTACTAGCTGTGTTATCGCTTGTATTTATTGCTATTGTAATTTCATTGTTTTTTATTTTATCATCTATGTTAGGGCGACCTTCGCTAAGTTTTAGTACAAGTTCGCACTCTATACCTGCATCACTTAACGCTTTATGAGTTCCCTTAGTTGCTACAATTTTAAAGCCTAAATCTTGGTATAGCTTTCCAATCTCTCCTGCTAAAGGTTTGTCGTTAGCTGTTAAAGAGATAAATAGTGTTCCCTCTAATGGAATAATATTTTTAGATGCAAGCTGACTTTTTGCAAAACTCATTCCAAAGTCTTTGCTAATACCCATAACTTCACCTGTAGATTTCATCTCTGGTCCTAAAATCAGGTCTGAACCTGGCAGTTTATTGAATGGGAATACAGCTTCTTTTACAGCTATGTGCCCTTTTTGCTTTGGCTTCATAGGTGTTGTGCTGTAATCTACTACTTTAAATGTATCGTAATATTTTAGAGCCTCTTTTAAGTTACCATTTACCATAACCATGGTTGCAACTTTAGCTAGTGGCACACCTGTAGCTTTAGATACAAACGGTACAGTTCTAGAAGCTCTTGGGTTTACTTCGATTAAATAGACTTCGTTTTCAAAAATTGCGTATTGGATATTCATAAGACCTACAACGCCTAAACCTAAAGCGATATCCATAGTTTGCTTCTCTATTTTAGCTTTTAACTCATCGCTAATAGATTGTGTCGGCAAAATACAAGCACTATCTCCAGAGTGAATACCAGCTTCTTCAATGTGTTGCATTAAAGAGCCAATGTAGACATCTTTACCATCACTAATTGCATCTATATCTAACTCTATGGCATTGTTTAGGAATTTATCAATTAGTACAGGTGATTCGTTAGATACTTGTACCGCCTCATCCATATACTCTTTTAGCTCACTATCGCTATATACTGTACGCATTGCACGCCCACCAAGTACGAAACTAGGGCGAACAAGTACGGGATATCCAATACGGTTTGCAATAATAAGAGCATCCTCTTTTGTAAATGCAGTGCCATTTTCTGGCTGTTTAAGACCTAAATCTTTAATAAAGTCAGAAAACTTCTCTCTATCCTCTGCCATATCGATAACTTTTGCACTTGTACCTATAATATTTGCACCAATCTCTGTAAGCTTCTTAGCAAGCTTTAGAGGTGTTTGCCCACCAAAGTGTACAATAATACCATCTGGGTTTTCGTGCTCTATCACATTTCTTACATGCTCAAAATCGATTGGCTCGAAGTATAGAATATCACTTGTATCATAATCTGTCGATACAGTCTCTGGGTTACAGTTGTACATAATAGATTTAATATCCATATCTTCTAATGCAAATGCGGCGTGTACACAGCAGTAGTCAAATTCAATACCTTGACCAATTCTGTTTGGTCCACCACCAATTACTAAAACTTTTTTATCTTTACCTTCTGTTGGGTTTACTTGCTCTAGTTCATTTGAAATGCTAACACTAGAGTATAGATAAGGTGTAAGTGCTTTAAACTCTGCGGCACAAGTATCAACTTCGTTAAAGTGGTGCTTTACGCCTAATTGAGTTCTGGCATTGTAAATGTCGTTTTCTGTAAGTTTTGTACCCTCTTCGGCATTTATTAACTCTGCTATCATCTCATCGCCAAAGCCTTCGCTCTTTAGCGTTCTAAGCAGTTTTGCATCTTTTAAAACAGATATATTTATCTCTTTCTCTCTCTTTGCTAACTCTTCAAATTGATACAAGAACCATCTATCAATTTTACAAATATCGAAGATTTCATCTACACTTTTACCGCGTCTTAAAGCCTCCATAACATATAAAATTCTGTCGCTATTTGGGCGTCTGATTTCTCTAATTAGAGTCTCTTCGTCGCAATCTACTCTGTTAAATCCAATTAATCCAGTCTCTAGGGAAACTAAAGCTTTATTAAATGACTCTTTGAAAGTTCTACCAATACTCATAACTTCGCCAACAGATTTCATAGCAGTAGTTAAAGTTGAGTCAGCTAGTGGAAACTTCTCGAAAGTAAAGCGTGGAATTTTTGTTACTATATAGTCGATTACTGGCTCAAAACTTGCAGGTGTACCTGTAATGTCGTTTGTAATTTCATCTAGCGTAAAGCCAACGGCCAAAAGTGTTGCAACTTTTGCTATTGGGTAACCAGTTGCTTTAGATGCCAATGCAGACGAACGACTTACACGAGGGTTCATCTCAATTACAATCATTCTGCCTGTATCTGGATTTATAGAGAATTGTACATTACTACCACCAGTATCTACGCCAATCTCTCTTAAAATTTTAAAGCTGGCATCTCTCATTCTTTGGTACTCTTTATCTGTAAGAGTAAGAGCTGGTGCTATTGTTATAGAATCTCCAGTATGTACACCCATTGGGTCTAAGTTTTCAATAGAACATACAATTATGCAGTTATCAGCACTATCACGGATAACTTCCATTTCGTACTCTTTCCAGCCAAGCAGGGACTCTTCTATTAATATTTCACTAATTGGGCTTGCCTCTAAACCACTCTGTGCAATTTCTTTAAATTCGTCGATATTATACGCAACGCCACTACCGCCACCGGCTAATGTATAAGATGCTCTAATAATTAGTGGAAATCCGATGTTTTTAGCAGCATCTAATGCTTCGTCGATATTGTAAGCGTATTGAGAGATAGGTAAATCCATTCCTATCTTAATCATCGCCTCTTTAAAGGCTTGTCTATCTTCACCTTTTTTAATTGCAGCTGGGTTAGCACCTAAAAACTCTACACCCTCTAGCATACCTTTTTCGTGCATACTCATAGCAACATTTAGTGCAGTCTGTCCACCCATTGTAGGAAGAATTGCATCTACATTCTCTTTTTTAATGATTTTTGCAATAATCTCTTCTTCGATAGGTTCAACATATGTTCTATCGGCAAATTCGGGGTCTGTCATAATAGTTGCAGGGTTTGAGTTGATTAAAACAACTCTATATCCTAACTCTTTAAGTGTTTTTGCAGCTTGTGTTCCAGAGTAGTCAAACTCGCAAGCTTGACCTATAACAATTGGTCCAGAACCAATAAGAAGTATTGTTTTTATATCGGTACGTTTTGGCATAAATAGATACCTTTTTTTAAAACAGTATTATACTGAAATCAGATTAAAAGGAGCTATTTAATTACCATATTTAGTTGTTTTTAGGAGACCATCTTTTTTCAGATTGCTTTTTTTCAATATCTAATTGATTTTGCCAAATAATTTTTGAGTTGAATAACTCTTGATAATCCTCTTCTTTAAGAGATTCAGGTTCAACTATATTATCTTTAGTTTGAGTTGTATCATTGTTTATATTATCTTTTTTGTTTATTTTAATAAACGGATAAAGTTTTTTAGGGAATGAAGTATTTGGTGTGTAATCAGTTGTAAGATATGGAGTAGGATCGGAAATTAAAAAAAATAATGAAGGTTTACTAAGTTTTGCATAAACTTTTATTTTTGCCTCTTTATATCTATCTAATGTTTTTACATCAGTTACAACTCCAACAACTATATTTGGGAAAAATATAGAATCTAGCCCACTTGTTTTTACAATATCTCCTATTTCAACTTTTGACCATCTAGGTATAAATTTAACAATCATTCCACCTTTATTGTCCCCTTGAGCGACACCATTTATTC
>WFYP01000018.1 GCA_015490055.1 Nitratifractor sp. | reverse complement strand
CTACATATCCAAATTTAATTAAGTATATTGCATTCATTGCCATATAAGCAATTACAAAATAGATAAAAGCTTTATCTATTTCATAACCTCTTTCTATAAATACATACATAGTTAGCAAAGCTGCAAAAACAACTGTAACATTACTAATTGTAATACTATTTGCTGTTGCAGTAATAAAAAACCCTATTAAAAATAGGAAATAATCCATTTTCTCTTGTCTAACTACCATTGTTTCGTCCTATTTTCTGCCTAAACTTAGCAATCTTCTCCACTGCTTTTTAGAGTTAAAGTCTCTTAACTCTTTCTCGTATGGAGTAACAGAAGCTGTTAAAAAACCCCAAATTAATCTATAGCAACCCTTTATATCCCCATTTTGAACAGCCCTTTTTAATCCACGCAACACCACATAAGGTAAAATACTGCCTGACTCTTTCATCTGTGCACCATAATTCCACCAATCTACTATTGCTAGTGCCTCTCTTGGTGTTTGCATTTTAGCATCGTTAATTGTGCGTGTTTTATATCCGTGGGCTCTTGCAAATACAAGTGGATAACTCTCCCAGCCATAATGAATATTTTTAGAGCGACGCCCTACTTCGCTCCAGAAACTGTTTCTAATTAATCTACCAGAACCTCTAACAGCATCATAATTTGTATATATCTCATTCTCCACCCCTGCACACATTACTAATTTTTCATCTTTTTCCATTGCTTCAATTAAAAGCTTTAAGTAATCTTTTGCAAAGTATGTATCTGCTCCTACTACCATTAAGTATTTGTAAGAGTTTACATCGAGATTTTTATCTATATACTCATATCCAGCATTATGTGTATCTGCAAGTTCTGGCTTTCCTAAAGCCGAATAGCCTCTATCTTTTAAATTTACAACATGACAGCCTAACTCTTTAGCTATCTCTTGGGTTCTATCTTTCGAACCATCATTTACAACCACAATATAGAGCTCTTCATTAGCATACTCTGCCGTCTCTCTTAAAGATTTTACAGTCTTTGCTAAATACTCTTCCTCATTTTTAGCTGGAATAACAACAGGAATCATTCTAACTCTCCTTAAAAAATTAATTTATGGGTACCTTCATTATCATTAAGTTAAAGATTCTACATCCATTTCTTAGCTCAAAGCCAAAAGCTTAAAGCTAGCCACTTCGTCACTCCCACGGAAGTGGGAGTCCACAATTTTAACTGCCTAAAAGTTGAAAAAATACTTTTTCGGCAGTTTAAACCGTGGATTCCCGTTTTCACGGGAATGACACAATGACTAGCTTTTGGCTTTGTGCTTTAAGCTTTGTGCATTTAATGGAATTAAAACTCTTAACTTAATGCCAATGATGGGCACCTTCAATGCTATTAAGCTTACCATCGCCGTTATGCTGAGTGTTAGCGAAGAATCTAGCCAAAACGGCTGTAAAGCTCAGCGTTTATCTCGACGGTTTAGGTTAGATTCTTCACATTCGCTCAGAATGACGGCTATGGCATATTTTTATGACATACTATTTTACGGATATAGAATCCTTAATGGCGTTACTGTACACGCTACTAAACGGGACGACACATAGGTCGTCCCCTACGAGTGATACTCGATTATCGCCTCGTAAACTTTCTTATATTTTTTCCATTTAATGGTATTATAATTGCTATTATGCCACAATACGACAGCTTCACCATTATATCTTTCAACTTGACTAATTAATTTAAAAATTGCCTCTTGCATCTCTTTAGGAGATAGCTTTTCTATATCTATCGCATCCATAAAAATAAGCGGTTTCTCTTTTAATTTCAAATGCTCTCTTGTTAAGATATTAAAAACTCTATACTCATAGCAAACCCCACATCTAAAGCCATCTTCATCGGCATAAGAGAGTGTACTATCCCACGCCATACCGTTATCTTCCCAAATTTGCCAAGTTGTTGGAATTTCAAAACGCAAATAATGCTCTCTACCAAATCTTATTTGAGTATTTAAATTCTGCTCTAACTCATCTTTTTCGCTTTTAAATTGTTCAAAACTATTATAAGCGTTATATGTTGGGTGTATCCCTATTCGGTGTCCTCTTTTTTTAATATTATCAGCAATAGCCTTTGCCTCTTTAGAGCCACTAAAGTAGTCGTTATCGTGCTTTGTCTGCCCTCTTCCCATAAAGAAAAAGTGCGATTTTACACCTATTTTATCGCTTAAATCCATAATGTAATCAAAAGTATCAAATGGGTCTTTTGCTCTTTTTGTTAAAACTTTGCAATACTCTAAAAGCAGTTTAAAAATACCTACAAAATTTACCCTTTTTCTAACAATATCACCACCAAGTCGTATTAAAAATTTTTTAGGACTATCCCAAGCATATATATGGTCTACATCGTGTGTTAGAGTTAGTTTGTACTCTCTTTTTTTAAACTCTTTGCTATAGCCAAGCTCTAAAAGCATACTTTTTAACATCTCCAAATACTCATTTACCACAGGGCGGTGCAGAAAGTTAAATTTATACGCCAAACTTGCCGTTGCCGGAAATCTATTATGTGAATCTCTGCTCTTATTTGCATACTCTTCCCAGCGAGTAAGCATAAAAAAGATGGATGCGAAGATGTCGATACCGCAAATTAAGGATGAAGGATGAAGGGTGAAGGGTGAAGGGGTTATGGTTGATGTTCCATAAATTACTGGTATATTTTTTTGGGGAGTATATCTATTCTCTATAAACTCAATACTTGTTGGAATATTCTCCTCTTTTAAATACTCAAGCTTTTCTGGGAATTTATTAAAAAAATGGTCTTCTATAATAAGTTTATTGCCATTTTCAAGCTCAATAACCCAATCATCAACTCTTAACTCTTCACTCTTAACTCTTAATTCATATTCCGCTCCCAAAAACTCGCCAAAAATAGTATCTATAATATATTTTCTCTCTGCAATATTATTCTCTGGGATATAAATTTTTAACATTTTAAAAATCCTTTACACACTCTATTGCTTTTAGCAATTTAGAGTCTGTTTTTGTTACTTCAAAGTATGCTTTCTGAGTAGCTCCGAAGCTTCTGAAATACTTCTCTATACTCTCTACCATACTTCCTTCGAAATCGAAATTTTTACCCTTAGATAGAGCGTATTTAATCGATTCGTATTGTACTAAATCCATTGCTCCTATATCGGCAAATTTTGGGTCTATTCCTCCCATTAAGTAGTAAACGCTCTCTTTATCTTCTACTAAAAAGTTTGCAGCTACTGTTTTGCCTTGATAGGTAGCAAAAAACATCTTTACTGCACCCTCTTTTTTCAGTTGCATATATAGATTTTTTATAAAATTTAAATCGTAAACCATATCTTTTTTCTGTCTTATATGGGTTAATTGATTTAATCTATAAAAGTTCTCTATATCATCACTCTCTGCAACTTCAACACTCAATTTTTGGGCTTTTTTTCGTCTTCGTTTTCTATTGTTTATTTCGATTTTATCAATATCTACATCTTTTTCTATTAGATAAGTATATTTTGTACTCTGCTTAAATCCTCGCCAAAAAAATGGTAGCCAATTTGTTATGATATGGTGAAAAGAGATGTCAAAAAAGTCATATTTAGGCAGATTATCTATAAAATAATCCATAATCTCTTTCTCCCAAGAGAGCTTTTTGTAATAGCCCTGCCCTTTTGGATACTTAATATATGGTCCCAAAGATTGGGTAAGTTTTGGCTGTGCTACTCCATTAAAAATTGCTTTTTTCTTTTTAAAATAGGCAAAAGAGGCAAAAATTTCGCCACCCTTTTCAAAGAGCAAAACTTCCCAATTTTCACGCCCACAAACTGCATCTAGCCACCAATATTGGCTAAAAAGTGGTACAGGCTCTTTTTTGCAAAACTCTATATATAAATCTTTCATTACTCTTTGCCCTTTGCTAATTGGTAAGTTATGTATAGTGATATTAAATACATTATCGAACCATAAATTGTAAACATATATAAAAAGCTCTCAAACGAGCCACTTTTCGAAATGTAAAGTAGAGCCATCAATCCCAAAAAGTAGCTAACTTGCCAAACTAACTCAATCTTTAAACTCTCGAATACATCATAAGTCATACTCAAAGATACATAGATAAATCTAATAAAAAATAGGGGTGTTAAAATCTGTGCATATACCCCTGCAATTTGCCATTTTTGCCCAAATACAAATGTAAATATATCCTCTACGCTAAAGTATAAAAATCCAAAAAATAGAATCCCTAAAATCAGTAACTTTTTAAAGGTTTTTTTGTAAATCTCTATCGCTTTACCGCTTCTGTGTTTCTCTTGCGTTGCTTCTTGAAAAAAGACTTGCCCAATAGAGCCACCAATCAAGCTAGATGGTAAGCCCAAAATTCTCTGCACCAGTGCGTAAAAGCCAAGTGTTGCTATAGAGAAGAATGATGATATTAATATCTCTACAAAGTGCACAGAGAGCGAACTAGCAATTACACCACCAAGAGAGTATTTAGGGAATTTAATATACCTTTTTGCTTGTGATTTTATAGAATCTACAGAGATTTTCTCGAGCAAAGTCTTGTTTTTAATAATATTCTTAAGTAGTTTCAAATTGGCAAACATTTGTGCCAAAATTTGCCCACTAACCAAGCCTGTAGCACCCTGTTTTATAAAGCCGATACTTAACTGTATAGTTGCCAAAACAAACGATTTTATTACTTTAGATTTGGCAATATCTTTATAGTTTTTTTGACGAGTATTATATTTATCTAAACTATTATACAAGCCAACAAAAAATACTGTTATAGGCACAAAATAGAGCCAAAATTTTATCTCTTTATTTCCAAGCCAAAGAGCAATTTTATCATTTAAAAATAGGACTATTAAAAATAGAACAATAGATATAGAAGTTGTTATTATTAAACTTAAGGCAAATAGATTTATAGCATCTTCATCTTTTTTAGGAAGCATAATAGCAAGCTCATATCGCCCATTTGCAATACTTCCAAAGCTTGCAACCAGTGCCATAAATAGTGCCACTACTCCAAAATCGGCTGGGGTATAAAGTCTTGTTAAAATTGGGCTAATTGCAATAGGAATAGCTTGTGCTACTGTTGTGCCAGTTAATAGTGTTAAAACATTTTTTGTAAAGTCCGACTTTACTTTTAGCTTTCCCATTAGCAACTTCTTACACCTTTTAAAAATAGTGCTTTTAAAAACTTTCCAAAGTAGATAATATCGGTTTTAAATCCACTCTTTTCGTACGCTTTTAAGTATCTCTTCTCTGACTCAATTAAGCCATCAAAGCCTTTTGGTTGGTCTATATAGTATGGCGGTATTAATCCAGGTTTAAATTTTGCTCTATACTCTCTAAACTCTTCTGGATATACGCTTAGCATAGAATCTCCCAATGGTCTAACACCCATCAGTTTTAAATCGCCTTTTATAAAATTTATAAGCATTGGTAACTCATCTAACCAATATTTTCTTAAAAACCTACCTAGCTTTGTAATTCTAAAATCGTTCTTTATAGTACTCTTTTCATCTAAACCGTTTACTTTAATAACATAATCTTGCAAATATTCAGAGTATGGTTGCATTGTCCTAAACTTATAAACATAAATTCTTTTACCGTTTTTACCTGTTCTTGGGAGTTTAATAAAGATAGAGTATCTCTTAGGTGGTAAAT